>JBCAXI010000240.1:0-4728 GCA_038534175.1 Planctomycetota bacterium
GCTCAGCGAGATCGAGTCGTTCGGCGCGCGGAGCATGTGGATCTGGGGCACCGTGCCGCGCGAGAAGCGGACGACCATGAGCTGGTCGGACGTCAAGATCAGCCGGTACGAGGCGCAGCGCATCCTGGACGAGGCCGACGCGATCGAGCGGCTCACGCTGATCGCCAACTCGCGTTACGACGTGCAGTCGGGCCCGCTCGTGCAGTCGGCGGTGCAGGTCATGGGCGTGTGGCCCGACTGGCACCAGATCGAGGACCGCGCCGTGATCTTCGGGCGCCCGCTCAGCCGATTGGATAACGAAGAAGCTCGCCCGGTCTGCTTGGTCAACGACAAGGCGATCGAGGAGCTCGGGCTCAACAACGACCCGACGGGCCAGTCGATCCTCGTGAAGAACTACCGCTTCTTGATTATCGGTGTGCTCGAGACCGAGCAGGCCAGCGGCATGTTCGGCGGGGGCGAGGCGCGATCCGAGCTGGTCGTGCCGTTCGAGACCGCGATGCGCCTCGATCCCTACGACTGGGTGCACATCCAGGCGCAGATGACCTCGACCGAGGTCGCCGACGAGGCCCGCGCGTCGGTGCGCCTGATCCTCCGCAAGATCCGCAATCTTAAGCCGGAGGACGAGGACACCTTTGGCATGGAGATCCTCCAGAACCACATCGAGCAGTTCAACCAGATGGCCGGCGTGATCACCCTGGTCGCGGGCGGCGTGGTCTCGATCTCGCTGCTGGTCGGTGGGATCGGCATCATGAACATCATGCTCGTGTCGGTGAGCGAGCGCACGCGCGAGATCGGCCTGCGCAAGGCGGTGGGCGCGCGCCCGATGATCGTGCTGATGCAGTTCCTGGTGGAGGCGGTCGTGCTGTGCGTTGCGGGCGGGCTGATCGGCGTGCTGATCGGCTTTGGTCTGACGGCTGGTCTCAAGGCGATCCCGAACGGTCCGTTCGCAGATCTGGCGGTGCCCGGCTGGGCCGTCGCGTTGTCGTTCGCGTTCTCGGGGGGCACGGGGGTGATCTTCGGGATGTTCCCGGCGATCAAGGCGGCGCGGCTCGATCCGATCGACGCGCTGCGCCACGAGTGACCGCGAAGTTCTCCTTGGACGCTTTCCCCTTGCTCGAGAGGCTCCCCCGGTGAATGCAATCAGTGGACGCGCGCGTCGCGCGATCGGTGTGGCGTGCGTGCTCGCGGCGGCCGCGGGCGGCTGTCGGAATCCGCTCTTCTCCGACGCGACGGACTTCGGCACGGTGCTGCCCGCCGAGCGCCTGCGCTCGATCGACCGCATCACGTTCGATCGGTACCAGCGCGAGTATCTGCCCGAGGAGATCGAGGCCGCGCCCGAGCAGCCGCCCTCGCGGTTCGCGGGCCAGCAGCAGGTCGATCTGTCGCTGCCCGAGGCGCGGGCCCTCACGCTCGAGCGCAACCTCGACCTGCAGGTGGCACTCGTGACCCCGACCACCGCCGCGGCTCGATTGAGCGAGGAAGAGGCCGCCTTCGAGGCCATCGTGGGCGTGAACGCCCGGTTCACCGAGGTGGACGACGCCACGTCGTCGTCGCTCCAGAACGCGCAGGCGGACATCGTTAACTTCACGCCCGAGCTGCGATTGCCCCTGCGCACCGGCGGCAACGCGGCGCTGCGTTTGCCGACGACCAGGCAGGACACCGACCTTGCGTTCGCGACGCTCAATCCCTCTTGGACGAGCGATCTGGAGTTTTCAATCAGCCAGCCGCTGCTCCGCGGCGCCGGGCGCGACGCGACGACCGCGGGCATCGCGATCGCCAGCTACGGGCGCCAGGTCTCCGAGGCGCAGACGAAGCTCGAGGCGATCCGCCAGCTGGCCAGCGTGGACCGCGCGTACTGGCGCCTGTACGCGTCGCGTCGCGAGCTGGACGTGCGCTTGCAGCAGTACGACCTCGCGCTCGAGCAGCTCCGGCGTGCGCAGCGCCAGGTCAACGCCGGCCGCGCGCCGGAGGTCGAGGTCATCCGCGCCCAGTCGGGCTTGGCCGATCGGCTCGAGGCGATCGTCGTCGCGGAGAACAACGTGTTTCTTCGCCAGCGCGAGCTCAAGCGGCTCATGAACGATCCCGAGCTGACCGTGCGCTCGGAGACGGTCGTCGTGCCCGCGAGCGATCCCACGCCGACGAGGTACGAGTTCGACCGCGACGAGCTGCTGACCTCGGCGATGCGAACGCGGACCGAGCTGCTCGAGCTCGAGCTGCAGCTCGCCCAGGACGCGGTGCGCATTGATCTGGCCGAGAACGCGGCGTTGCCGCTCTTCACGATCGACTACACCTACCGGCTCAACGGCCTCGGCGAGACCTGGGGCGACGCGCTCGAGGTCGCCGCCGAGCACGACTTCGAGGATCACTCCTTCGGTCTCAACGCGGAGATCCCGATCGGCAACGAGGCGGCAAAGGCGCGCGTGCGCCAGCGCATCCTCGAGCGGCTGGGTCGGTTGCGATCCAAGAAGGCGCGGGTCCAGGCGATCGAGACCGAGGTGCTCAACGCGGTGGACCAGATCGACTCGGGGTGGCAGCGCATCCTCGCGGCGCGACAGTCGGTCGCGCTCAACACACGCCTGCTCCGCGCCGAGGAGCGGCAGTTCGACGTGGGTCGGCGGACCTCGACCGACGTGCTCGAGGCCGCGGCCAACCTCGCCGATGCGCAGCGGGCCGAGATCGCCGCGATCACCGACTACCAGATCGCCCAGGTCGATTTGGCGTTCGCGACCGGCACCGTGCTCGGCGCGGCGAGAGTCGACTGGGCTCCGGTCGCGCCGACCGAGGACAACCTCCGCGACGCCCAGCGGGCGCCCTCGGGGCTCGGCGCTCGCGTGAGCCGTGCTGGTCAGTCCGACGGCTGAGCCGCGGCCCACGCATCGAGCGTGCGTGCGAGGTCCTCGGCGAATCGGATCGACGGCCCGCCCGCGAGCCACGCGTCCGGTCGATTGAGCACGCCCACGTGTGCGGGCTCGATCGGCAGCGCGGGCGGCGCGTCGTTGGCATTCGGGGATACCAGGATGACCGCGTCGGGATCGATGCGACGCAGATCCTCGGCGTCGAGCGATTGCCACGAGGCGCCGGTCGTGAGCGCGGGCGTGGCACCGAGCGCGACGAGGATCTCGTGGTGGTGCCCGCCCGGCCCGAGCGCCTCGGGCGGGCTGGCGCGCATGAGCAGCAGCACCCGCCCAACGCGGGCCCGCTCGGGTCTGGCTCGCAGCGCCTCATCGAGTGCGGGTGTGAGGCTGTCGTTCACGCCGAAGCGAGCCGCGAGCCCGGCGAACGCGTCGCGCGTCTCGTCGAGCGTGGTCATGCGAAGGATCTCGATGATCCATCCGCGCTCGTCCGCGAGCGTGCGCAGGCGCGTGGGGATGTCACGCTCGCCCCAGTCGAGCAGCACGTGCGTGGGGTCGGCGCGAATGAGCGTCTCGTAGTCGAGCCCGCTCTGGTCGCCCGCGCTTGGGATCGATGGATCGAGCGTGACGTCGTAGGCGTGACGCGCGACGATTCGATCGCCGAGATTGAGCTGCTGGAGCGTCGATGCGATCGCGGGCGCGAGCGCCGCGATCCGTGGGCCGTCGGTCGACGCGGACGACGTCTCGGAAGCCGGCGCCGACGCGCTCGGTCCGCACGAGGTCAACCACAACGCGATGGGCAACAGGAGGCGCCACACGCGCTAAGCGTACGGGCGCTACGCCTCGAAGCGCGCCCGCACGTCATCGACCAGCGCGCGCTGCGCGGCCTCGGGCAGGAGCGGAAAGGGATACGTGCGGTCGTGGGCGATGTCGGCCTCGTCGGCGCGGGCGCGAAGGGCGGCCGCCTCGCGCTCGATCTCGGCGAGCCTGCCCGCGTGCTGGGCGCGGACGTGCTCGAGCAGCGTGTGCAGCTCGCGGTAGAGCGAAAGGCGCTCGTTGGTGGCCCGCGGGAGCGCGGCGATGCGGTCAACGAGGGCCCGCTTCGACTCGGCGGCCTCGTGATCGCCGAGCAAGGCCGGATCGTGCCGCGCTCGGTGGGCGAGCATGCGAGCGGCGCGGATGGCCTCGGGCGACGGGGCGTCGGTCTCGATCGGCAAGCGTCGCGTGGCGCTGGCGGTCGCGGCGCGGGCGAGCTCGATGGGCGCGCCGAGATCGGGCCGCCAGTCGTCGAGCCACTGCCGCATGATCGGGTCATACGCGGCACCTCCGAGCCCCTGCACCCAGAGGTCGCAGCCCGCCCAGCGGAGCAGCGCGGTCATGGTGAGCGCGCGCGGCGCCAGGTGCTCGGTGTCGATCGCGTCGTCGCCAGCGAACACGGGGTGGCGTGCGTCCGGCGTCAGGCGCCAGAGCGGCAGCTCGATGCGGCCCGCCGATTCGAGCGGTCGCATCCGTGCGCGCGGGTGCTGTGCCACGGCCTCGTTGTACGCGCCGACACACCGAGCGGCGTCGTCGCGCATCGCGCGCACGAACGCGCCGAACAGATCGGTCCGCGCGATCGTGGTCGCGAACAGCCACGGGGCGCGCACGTCCACGGGCGACAGCAGCGTGTCGAGCGCGCGGGTGATCTGTGCCGCGAGCGATGGAGCGCCCGCGTGTGGCTCGAGCGCCGCGTGCACGCGAGCGAGGCCATGCTCGGCGCAGGGCGTGGCGTGGTCATAGGCCGGCAGCCCCGGCGGAACGACCGCGGGACGGAGGGCGGTGGGTGGCGCGGGTGAGGTTGGCGTGGTCGAAGTGGTGGGCCACGTCGCGACGCGGA
>JBCAXI010000241.1:0-4681 GCA_038534175.1 Planctomycetota bacterium
TCCTTCATCCGCTTCATGAGCTCGAGCGTGATGAAGGACAAGGCAATCGTCGGCAACATCGGGCACTTCGACAACGAGATCCAGATGGAGAAGCTGTACCGCGACTCTGATGTTGAGCGGACCGAGATCAAGCCGCAGTACGACGAGTTCAGCTTCAAGAGCCTGAACAAGAGCATCCTGATTCTCGCCGAGGGCCGCCTGCTCAACCTCGGCTGCGCCACGGGGCACCCGAGCTTCGTGATGTCGGCGAGCTTCACCAACCAGGTGATCGCGCAGATCGAGCTGCACGAGAACAAGGACAACTACAAGAACGAGGTCTACGTGCTTCCCAAGCACCTTGACGAGATGGTTGCACGCCTGCACCTCGAGAAGCTGGGCGTGAAGCTGACCAAGCTGAGCACCGACCAGGCCGAGTACCTGGGTGTGCCAGTCGAGGGACCCTACAAGCCCGAGCACTACCGCTACTAGGCCTCGCGATTCTGGGCCTAGCCCTCTCGGGCCAGGCCCTCTATGGTGTGATGAACAATCGCACGGGCGGGCGAGAGCCCGCCCGTGTCTTTTGGGGCCGACGGAGTCGCGCGTGATCGGATTGCTCGAAGACTGGCAGACGCTCGAAGAGGACGGCGCGCTCGGCGACGCCCTCGCGGCGCTGCCCGAGGAGCCGGGACCGTCGGATGTCGAGGCGTTGCGCCGACGCTGGTCGGCAGAGGTCGCGGCTTGCGTGCTGGAACTTGCCAAAGCCCGGCGCAGGGCGACCGAGAAATGGCCTGCCAAGATCGCGAGGGGGATCTGGGCAGACGCGGCGGGTGTGGAGATGGCCTCGTCGCTCCAAGCGGCGCAGCACAAAGCACGGCGGTTCGAGGGGCACGAGGACGTGGTCGATCTGTGTTGCGGCATCGGCGGCGACGCGATCGCGCTGAGCGAGGTTGCGAGCACGGTGATCGGCGTGGACGAGTCGCCCGTGCGAGCGTGGATGGCCGCGAAGAACGCGGGGTGCCTGGCGATGTGCGCCGAGGTCGAGGGCACGGGCGATCCCGGCGAGTCGTTCGTGGCGCACATCGATCCGGCGCGACGCGACGTAGATGGGCGGCGGCATGTGCGTTACGAGGACATCAGGCCGGGGCCGGCGGTGATCGAGAAACTGGTGGGCTCTCGCCCGGGCGTGGCGGTGAAGCTGCCGCCGGGAATCGATCCGAACGAGGTGCCGGCGGGCGAGATGGAGTGGCTCAGCGAGGGCGGGCGGCTCACGCAGGCGGTGCTGTGGTCGGGCTCGCTCGCGGGCGATGTGACGCGGCGCGCGACGCTGTTGGGTGATGACGTGACGACCACGCTCACGGGTGATGGAAGCACGGCTCTTGCACGCGCCGATCGCCTGGGTTCGTGGTTGTACGCGGTGGATTCCTCGGTGGAGCGCGCGGTGCTGCTGGGGGACTTAGCCGAATCACTGTCGGTGGGTGGGTTCGATCGCGGGGCCGGGCTGCTGACATCGGACGAGCGGGTCGAGCATCCGATGCTGACGGCGTTTGAAGTGATGGAGCGGATCCCGTGGTCGAGGAAGCGCGTCAAGGCGTGGCTGGACGAGCGTGGATGCGGGATCGTAGAGATCAAGAGTCGCGGTCGGGTGATCGAGGCGGACGAGGAGCAGCGGGCGCTGCGCGGGGCGGGAGGCAAGCGATTCACGGTGTTCGTGCAACGGCTCGAGGGTCGTGAGTCGCCGATCGAGGCGATCGTGTGTCGGCGCACCGCGGCGGCGGTTCGAGACTGAGCTTGTTTGGGCAGCGCAAGGACGGCACGCCATGCATATCCGCGACATCTTTGAGTTGCACCGGGCGACGTACTCGTTCGAGTTCTTCCCGCCGAAAACGGAGAAGGGTGCCGACAATCTGTTCAACTCGATCCGCGAGTTGGAGGAGCTCAAGCCGACGTTTGTCTCTGTGACTTACGGCGCCGGCGGCTCGACACGCGAGCTGACGAACAACCTGGTTGTGCGTCTGCGCGGTGAGACGACGCTGGACCCGGTGCCGCACTTGACGTGTGTGTGCCACGACGAGGGCGAGGTCCGCTCGATCCTGGAGCGGTACGCGGAGCACGGCATCAGCAACATCCTGGCGCTGCGTGGCGACCCGCCCAAGGACCTTGAGAATTACCGCCGAGAGCGCGACGCGTTCCAGCAGGCGAGCGCGTTGGTGGCGTTCATCAAGAAGTTTGGCGATGAGGGCGGGCACCCGGACCGACGCGGGTTCGGTATCGGCGTGGCGGGGTTTCCCGAGGGGCACCCTGACACGGCGAACCGGCTTCGGGAGCTCGATCACCTCAAGGCGAAGGTGGACGCGGGTGCCGACTACATCGTGACGCAGCTGTTCTTCGATAACCGCGATTTTTATGACTTCCGC
Organism: Planctomycetota bacterium; assembly: GCA_038534175.1. Lineage (GTDB taxonomy): Bacteria > Planctomycetota > Phycisphaerae > Phycisphaerales > UBA1924 > JBCBZM01. The sequence goes on from JBCAXI010000241.1 coordinate 2,394, forward strand.
GAGCGGTGCGAGCTTGCGGGGATCCGCGTGCCGATCATCGCGGGGATCATGCCGATCACGTCGATGGGCGGCATGGAGCGGATGGCCGACCTGGCGCTGGGGGCCCGATTCCCCGCCCCACTGCTGCGGGCGATCCGGCGGACGGGCGGGGACGAGGAAGCCGTGCGACGTGTGGGTGTGCACTGGGCGACCGAGCAGTCGCGCGATCTGATCGACCACAACGTCGCGGGGATCCATTTCTACACGCTGAACAAGTCGACGGCGACGCGCGAGGTGTATCGCACGCTGGGTGTTAGAGACTCGTCGATGCTGATCTAGCCGATTCGACGAGGCGCGCGAAGAGGTTGGCGCCGAGCGCGGGATTGGGCGTGCGCTCGGGGTGCCATTGGACGCCGAGGTAGAACGGGTGGTCGGGGTCTTCGGCGGCCTCGATGACGCCGTCGGGCGCGCGGGCGGCGACGCGGAGCGTCCCGACATCCACGACGGCTTGGCGGTGGCGCGAGTGAACCACGCCCGGACTCAGGAGATCGGTGTCGGTCGGTTCGATGGCGTGCTCGGCGTCCCAGTGATCGGCGTGGGTGGGCGTGGTGTCGGGCATGTGCTGGTCGAGGCGGCCGCCGGCGACGAGTGCCATGAGCTGCAGGCCGAGGCAGACTCCAAGAACCGGGCGTTGGTCGTTCGACCTACGCAGCAGGCGGACGAGCTCGACCTCAAATGCTTGGCGGTCGGGCTTCAGACGAACAGCGGCGTCGTGGGTCGCCTCGCCGAAAGGCTCGGTGATGGGATCGTCGCCACCGGTGAGGATGAAGGCGTCGTAGCGGGCGAGCTCGTCAGCGGTGGCGAGATCGGGCATGGGCGGGAGAAGGACCGGGGCGGCGCCGGCGGCGAGCACGGCGTCGGCATAGTGACGCGGGGAGGCGATGCGTGGGAGGCCGTTGGCGTCGATGAGGTCGGTCGTGATGGCGATGAGGGGTCTGGGCATGTGTCTGGGCAAGGGCTCTCGGACTCGATGCTACCGGGGTGTGTGGGTAGCATCGGCTCATGGTGCGAACGAACATGATGTGGTCGGCGGTGTTGCTCGTGCTGGCCGGGTTGGGCGCGGCGTGGCTGCGCCTCGGTGCGGCGACGCCCGAGGTGATGGGGCCAGCGCCCATCCGCCTCGTCACGCCTGAAGAGATCGAGGGGCTGCGCTCGATCGAGGTGATTTCGGGGGATGGCGCGGCGTCGCGCGTCGAGCGCGTTGAGGGCGTCGGCTGGTTGGCTCCGGGCGACGCGGGCGCACGCTGGCCGGTGCGAGCGGAGACACTTCAGGGGTTCCTCGGGATGCTGTCGCGCGAGCGGGCGAGGCCGACCGAGGCGAGTAGCCAGCCCATCACTCGGACACTTCGGCTGCGCGGGGAGGGTGACGGGGTGTCAGTCGAGTTTGCGGGTGAGGGCACCGGGGGCTTGTGGGCTGTGCGGATCGAGCGCGGGGGCGAGCGTGCATGGGCGGTTGTGGACGGCGACCTGGGCGCGATCGTTCGGTCGGGGCTGGAGGCTTGGCGAGCGTCCTCGCTCGCGCCGACGCCGCCGGGGCGTTCGGTCGAGATCGATCTGCGTTCGTTGAGCGGCACGATCCGTCTTGCTCGAAGCGAAAACGGCTGGAGACTGACGGAGCCAGGGCCGCACCGAGCGACCGCGGCGTCAGCGGATCGAATCGTGGCGGCGCTCTCGGGGACGGAGGTGGTCTCGTGGGAGGCCGCGGCGGTGGATGAAGAGACGCCGCCGGTCGCGACGATCACGGTGGCGTGGGACGCGTTTGGCGAGGAGGGCCGGCGATGGCGCCAGGACGTTGTGATCCACGGTGCCGGGGATGCCGAGGCGACGACGCTGATCGCGACGTCCACGTTGCATTCGGGAGATGAGGTGGTGTGGGGCCCGATGACCGCGCGTGTGGCATCGACCGCGTTGTCGGCGTTGTCCACGGCGCCGGAGGCGTACCTGCCGCGGCGACCGATCGGCGTCGGAGCGGACGCGGTGGTGCGCGCGGAGATCTCGCGGCCGGATGGCGCCGACGTTGTGGCGTTGCAGCGTGCGCCGGGTGGCTGGACGGTCGCGTCACGTGCAGACTGGTCGCCCGATGTCGAGGCGTGGCGGCGGGCGCTTGGGGCGCTGACGTCGCCGGTGTCGTCGGGTGTCGCGTTGCGTCGGCCCGAGGGCGTCGGGCCGGCCGTGGCACGGGTGCGCGTGTCGGGCTCGGACGATGCGGACATGACGGTGCACACGGCCGAGGGTGACGCGACGACCGC
>JBCAXI010000242.1:0-4642 GCA_038534175.1 Planctomycetota bacterium
AGCTGACGCAGGCGGGCGCGCGGACCATCGACCCAAGCTACGGCGTGCCGCCCACGGCCAACTGGGCCTTCCTCTTCGCCTCCACGTTTGTCATCACGCTGGCCGGCTGGTTCGCGTCGGCGATGTTCGTTGAGAAGCGCCTGAGTCGACGCTCGGAGGAAGAGGGCGGCCCGCCGACCACGATCTCGACCGAGCAACCGCAGGCTCTGTCCTCAAAGGAGAAGCTTGGCGCGACGCTCGCCGTGCTGGCGATCGTGGTCTGCGCAGGGCTGTTTCTCGCCAGCGCGCTCGTGCCGAATTGGCCGCTGGACGACGCGCGGGGTAAATTGCCCGGCGACTTCTTCGACCGCTGGGTCGAGGGCATCGTGCCGATGCTGTGCATCCTCTTCCTGATCCCGGGCCTGATCTACGGCATCGTGGTCGGCAGCCTGAAGAACAGCAAGGATCTCGCGAGGATGATGACCGAGACCATGGCCGCGATGGCGCCGATCGTGGTGCTCGCATTTTTCGCCGGGCAATTCATCGAGTACTTCAAGTACTCCAACCTCGACAAGATGCTGGCGCACACCGGTGGGCAGTGGCTCGCGGCGGCCGACATGTCGCCGATGCTGCTCATCGTCGCGTTCATCCTGCTGACCGCGGTGTTCAACATGTTCGTGGGCTCGATGTCGGCCAAGTACTCGATGTTCGCGCCGATCTTCGTACCAATGCTCATGCTCGTGGGCATCTCGCCCGCGCTGACCCAGGTCGCCTATCGCATCGGCGACTCGGTCACGAACATCATCACGCCGCTGAACGCGTACCTCATCATCGTGCTGGTAGTCATGCAGAAGTTCGCGCCCAAAGCGGGCATGGGCACGTTGATCGCGATGATGGCACCATACACGTTCGTGTTCCTGATCGTGTGGACGATCATGCTGCTCGTCTGGATGTGGATGGGCTGGCCGCTCTCGTTCGACGGGTCGGGCCCGCTCGAGTACCTGCCTCCATCGGCGTCTTAGTCCAGGCCTCTTAGCCCGCGTACGCCACGCGGCCGCGGAGTAGTGTCGCGCGGATCCAGCGATCGTCCCAGTTCCACAAGAGCCGTGCAAGCGCGTTCGGCCCATCGGCAAGCCCATCCACGCCGGGATCGACCACGACCAGATCCGCTGGACAGCCCGGGTCGATCCGGCCCCCGTCGTCCCATCCGAGCGTGACGGCGTTGCCGCGGGTGATGCGCCACCACGCGTCCGACGCGGTGGGCGGCGTCTGGCCCCGATGGATTGCCGTCTCGATCATCGACCGCGCGACCCGGGGCATCGATGGCTCCGAGCCGCCCGCGATGTCACTTCCCAGCGAGACCCGCACGCCCGCGTGCCGCGCGCGGGACGCGTCCATTGCGCCCGATCGAAGGAACGTGTTCGCGGTGGGGCAGTGCGCGATGGTCACGCCGCGTTCTGCGAGCAGCGCGCGGTCGTCATCATCGAGCCACACGCCGTGCGCAAGCACCGATCGAGGCGTGAGCAGGCCCGCGTCGTCGTACACCCGGGCGTACGAGGCGCCGTCGAACAGCGACTTGACAAGGTCGACCTCGGGCTCCATCTCCGCGTAGTGCGTCTGGACCAGCGCGGCGTGCCGATCCGCCACACGCCCGGCCTCGGCGAGCAACTCCGCGCCGCACGAGACCGCGAAGCGAGGGCTCACCGCGTGTGCGACGCGGCCGCCAACCGGCGCCAATTCGCAAAGCGACTCGCACGCGTCGATCATCGCCGCGCGATCGCCCTGCAGCGCCTTGGGCGCATGGCGTTCCATGAGTGTGAGGCCGATCCACGCGCGCACACCGAGGGTGCCCGCGGTCTCGATCGCGGTTCGCGTCGCGTCGGTGTGGACCGTCGCAAAGGCCGCGAATCCGGTTGAGCCGTACGACACGAGCTTGCGAATGGCGCGATCGGTCTCGGCAGCCGCGACCGCGGTGTCCCTCCACGCGCTCTCGGCCGGAAAGACCACCTGAGAGAGCCAGTCGAGCAGCGTCATCCCCTCGTACCCGATGACCGTGAACTGCGGCAGATGCACGTGGGTGTCGACGAATCCGGGCAGGATGAATCGGTTGACGCGCGGCGTCTCTGGCTCGACCGCGGACACCACGCCGTCGGCAAGCCGGACCGCGCCGTAATCAAGCGTGACGTCCCCCGACGCGCCCGGTCGCACCACCCATCCGTCGATCACCGAGGGCTCCTCATCCACACGCAAAGATGCCGCCACGCTCAATCTCCCGCCTCCTCGGACGCCGTATCTGTGGCGGGATCCTGCCACTCGACGCCGAGCCACGCGGCGTACGCAGCTCGCTGTACTGGAGTCGCATCAGCCATGCGCCCAATCTTCCACTCGCCACCCGGGCGTTCGATCGCCTCGACCTCGATAGTCCAGAGCTCTTCGCGCCGGAAGAAGGCGATCTGCAACGGTCCATTCGGCGCTTCGCGATCCACCAGATCCTGGAACGATCCGGTGGAGCCCCCGCCGACGCGGAGGTCGTTGACCGCGACGAGCTCGTCGCCCGCGATGAGCCCGGCGCCGTAGGCCGGCCCGTCGCTCCGCGTCGAACGCACCGTACCATCGCTCGCGAGGTTCACGCCCAGGTACCACTGCGGTTCTTCGTCGTCATTGGGCGGCGTCAGCTCGAGTCCCGCGATGCCCAGCAGCGACTCGAAGTCAACCTCAGTCACGCCTTCCACCCACGAGGCGAAGAAGGCGTCGAGATCGACGCCCGGGGCCACGCCGCGCACGATCCGGCGGACATCGGCATTGGTGTAGCCCCCCTCGCCGAGCGGAAACTGCTCGTAGAGCGCTCGCATCACATCGTCGAGCGACCGCGCGTTGTTCGAGTCCTGACGGATCAGCAGATCGAGCGCCATGCTCACCAGCGCGCCCTTGAGGTAGAACGAGATCTGGCTGTTGGCGCGATCTGCTGTGCGATCGGACCCGCGGTGAAACAGCTTGATCCACGCGTCGTAGCTCGACTCGGAGAGCGGCTGCACGAGCCGCCCCGGCGTGCGCCGATAGCCGTCGATGTTGCCCGCGAGACGCTCGAGGTACGCGTCGGCGTCGATCACGCCCGCCCGCGGCAGCACGAGCTCGTCGTAGTAGCTCGTCGTGCCCTCCACGATCCAGAGCAGCTCGGTGTACGACTCCTTGAGATACTCGTAGCGATCGATCTCTGAAGGACGAAACCGCTTGACGTTCCAGGTGTGGAAGTGCTCGTGCACCACCAGGCTCATGAAGCCCTCATAGCGCTCGTCGTCGTGCCAGGTCCGGGGATCCACGCTCAGCACGGTCGAGTTGTAGTGCTCTGTGCCGCCGCGCAAGCCGGCCATGCTGTGCGTCAGAAACACGTATTCCTCGTACGGCAGGTCGCCGAAGATTCGCTCGTGCTCTCGGATGATCGCCGCGGTGTCCTCGACCATCCGCTCGGTGTCGCCTGCGAATCGTCCCCACACGACGTAGCTGTGCGCCTTGCCGTTGACCTCAAATTCGATGCGCTCATGGAGCCCGTACTCGATCGGTGAGTCCACCAGGATGTCGTAGCTGGGCGCCCGCAGCCGTCGCTCACCGACTCGCTCGAGACCGCTCGCAAGCCGCCACTGATCACCCTCGGCGGCGCCCGGCCCCGCCTTCTCAAACTGGATCTCGATCGGGCGATCCCGCATCGGCTCGGCGAACAGGAACACGCTCGATCCGCTCAGGAACGCATGCGTGTCGTCCACGTGACGCGTCCGATTGCCGATCGAGTTCGCGTAGATCTCGCAGGTGACGATCACGTCCTCGCGGCCACGGAAGGAGGACGCGTCCACGCGCCAGCTGGACTTGCGCGTCTTTGCGATCGGTAGCGCGTCGCCGGCGCCGTCCGTCGCCGTGATGCGTCGGATCGACCCCGCGTTGTCGAGCACGAGATAGAGACCCGGGCGCCACACGGGCAGGTGCACGTCGAACGCGCCCGCCGCCACTTCGGGGAACCGCGCCTCGATCGTCACGACCTGCGTCTGTGGCGCCTCAAGGCGCACGGTGTACTCCACTGGCCGAGTCTGCGCCCACGCCCCCGACACCACCGCCAGCAAGGCCAAGGCCATCCACATCAAACGCATTCCAACACTCCCTTGATGGAGACACGAGCTACACGCCGAGCCGTTCGGCCTCGCCTCGAATCGCGCCGATACAGACGCGAATGTGCTCGTCGAGCTCGAGTCCGGTGAGGGCCCCGAGTTCATCCTGCCCGATCGCGATGTCCTCTCGGCTGACCGCCGCGGCGAAGGACTTGTCCTTGAGCTTCTTCTTCACGCTCTTGGGCTCGAGCGTCGCCACGCCCTCGGGCCGCACCTTTGCGCACGCGACGATGAAACCCGAGAGCTCATCCACCGCGAACAGCGCCTTGGCCATGGGCGTCTCTCGCTCGATACCCGAGTAGAGCGCGTGCCCAAGGATCGCGAGACGGATGTCCTCGTCCACGCCGAGGCGCTCCAGCTCACGCACGCCGACGAAGGGGTGCTCCTCCGCGGACGGGTGACGCTCGTAGTCGAAGTCGTGCAGCAGGCCGGCGATGATCCATCGGTCTCGATCTTGCGAATCGAGGCGCTCGGCGTAGGCGCCCATCGACGCCGCGACGCATTCC
>JBCAXI010000243.1:0-4611 GCA_038534175.1 Planctomycetota bacterium
GAGGCCGCTGAGCGGGTAGGGCCAAACAAAAACGAAACCACGTACCCAAGGTTTCTTGGGTACGTGGTGAAGGCTCTCGATGAAATCTTCTTGACCGTTGTGTCGATTTAGCGACGACGACGGGCGGCGAAGAGGCCGCCGAGGCCGAGCATCGCGGCCGTGCCGGGCGTGGGCACGAACTTGAGGTTCGTCCAGCCGCCCGAGCCGGCGAAGGTGATGCTCATGCCGTCGATGCTGTTGGGATCGAAGCCGGCGTCCTCGCTGGCGGTGGCGGCGGGATTGCCCGGGCCGCCCGCGAACTGGTCGCTGAGAATGGTCAGGTCCAGCACGCCGAAGCCATCGAAGCCGTTGTCCGGATCGCCGGTCCAGTCCGAGGGGACGTCATAGGTGCGGGTGAGCCCGTTGGTGTCGGTGATGACGATGTCAACATCGTTGCCGCCGTTGATATCGGCGAGCTCAATGCTCACGAGCTGGGCGTCGCCCAGGAAGTTGATGTCGTACCCGTTGCCGCCGCCGGTGGCGTCGTTGGGCACGTCGAAGATGCCCGGCACGGTCTGCGTGGGGCTGGAGTTGTTCTGGAGCATGATCACGTTGCCGCGATCGACCAGGAGGTCGGTGTCGGGGCCGCCGGAGTTGGGGCCAGCCGGATCGGTATCGAACACCGTCGCGCCGAGGTTGCTGCCGAACGTCTCCATCTCGAACAACGCGGCGAACGTGAACACGCCGCCGGCGCTATCGGTGAGCTGCTGGCCGTTGACCAGCGTCGCGCCGGCGCCGTCGACGGACCAATCGATGCAGAACGGGGCGACCTGTGCGTGCGCGGTGCCCATGAGGCCACCGGCCGCGATCGCGGTCAAGAGAACAGAATTCATGTTTCAGACCCTTCTTCTACGCAGGGCGGCCGCTGGACAAGCGACGCCCACTTCCTCTCGAAGCCACGGCAAACACCCCGCCGATGGCAAACCCTTCCTTCTCTCCGCTGCGGTTCTCGAGGCCGCAACAACACCAGTATGCGGCGCAAGCACCGCGCCGATCAAGCATCACAAATGATAATTGTCACAATCCTCTGGACTTTCCGAGAACACCAGTAGAACACTGTGGAAAGCTGGGCAAACTGCGAGGACTTAGTCGACCACGTGCGCCGGCGGCGGCGTCTCCTCAGTCACCCGCTGGGTCTCGATCGCGCCGTCGAGCTCCACGCAACTCAACAGGGTCGGCTCGTCGTTGACCACGCAGTGCAGGTGCGTCGGGCGGCCCCACAGGTACCGCAGGTTCTTGAGCACCTCGGTCGCCTTCGACGCGTCGATCTCCAGCCCGCTGAACTGGTGCGCGAGATACAGCTCGCCCCGATTGCGGTAGTTCGCGTCCACCACGTACACGAACGGCTGGCCCATGTTGGTGATGCGGTAGAGCAACGCCTGGCGCACGCGGTGCGCGTCGCGGCTCACGATCCGCATCTCGCCCGTCCGCTGGTCGCGCCCGTACTCATACATCTTGTGCTTATCGCAGAAGTCCTGCGTGAGGAACTCATCGATGAAGCTCACGTCGTTGTAGATGCGCCGGATCTCGAAGATCTTGTCCCGCCCGTTCATCGACTGGTCGTCGTGGCGCTCGCGGGCACCGATGGTGTCCAGCCGCTCCCAGTCCGCGCCGTGGCGCCCGGTGTCCCACCGCTCCTCGATGTCCTTGAACAGCTCGATGCCCAGCTTGTACGGGTTGAACCCGCCCGGCGGCATGTGCACCACGCCGGCGTGCTGCTCGGCGTAGTCGATGATCTCCTTGTCCTCCAAGAAGTGCCGCGTCATCAGCTTCGAGTGCCAGTAGCTCGCCCAGCCCTCGTTCATGATCTTCGTCATGCCCTGCGGGGCGAAGTAGTACGCCTCGTCGCGCACGATCGAGAGGCAGTCCTGCTGCCAGTCCGACAAGGGCGCGTGCCGCATCAGGAACAGCAGCACGTCGCGCGTCGGGCGCGACGGCGTGTGCGACGCGCGGCTCGCCTGCGCTTCCGCGTGCGCCTGCTTCTGGCGCTCCATCTCCGACGCGGGATTGATGAACGGGTCCATGTAGTCCTTCGCCGGGAGCTTGTCCGGCTCGAATGGCGAGTCGCCGCCCTTGCCCGCGCTGGCACGCCCGCCCGGCGCCGGCTCTCGGCGCACGAACATCGAGTGCGGATCGATCAGGTGCTCGATCGACAAGCAGGCGTCCATGAAGCGCTCGACCGTCTCGTACCCATGCCGATCGATGTGCCGACGCACGCGGGTCGCGTGGTTGGCCATGTGGTCCATCATCTTTCGCTCGGTCTTGCTGAACCAGAAGTTGTGCTTGAAGAAGTCCGCGTGCCCGTACACGTGCGCCATCACCAGCTTCTGGTCGGTGACGCTGTTGGACTCTTGCAGATACGCGTAGCACGGGTCGTTGTTGATGACCATCTCGTAGATGCGACCCAGCCCGTAGGCGTCGCGCTTGGTCATCCGGTCGTACTCGGCGCCCCACTTCCAGTGCGGGTAGCGGATGGGGAACCCGCCGTAGCTCGCGATCTGGTTCATCGTGTCGAAGTCGAGCTTCTCGAACACGACCTCGTAGAAGTCCAGCCCGTACTCGATCGCCTTGGCCTTGATGGCCTTCATCTGCTCGAGCAGCTCGGGCCCGAGATCCGTGCTCGACATCGCGCGCGACATACCACCTCCCATCGACCCAACGCTCGTCCGCCGTCAGTTATTGTCGCAAACCCGGGCGCCCCGAGCACCCAAAACGACAGCCGCCGGCCCACATGGACCGGCGGCGCGTGGTGTTCGGTCTGTGGATCCGCCTCAGTCGCGGCGTCGCCCCAGCGCCAGCAGTCCGACGCCCAGGCCCGCCAGCGCCCCCGGCGCGGGAATCGGCACCAGACGCAGGATCTGGTCGGCCGAGTTCGAGATGTACAGGTACCCGTCGGGCCCGAACTCGAGCCCCTTCACGCCGCCGAACGACGTGCCCAGGACCGTCGGCGCCATCGAGAACTCGTAGTCCTCGAACAGCAGCAGCTCCGAGCTGGTCTGGTCCCACACGATCAGCCCCTCACCGATCGAGCCGCTGCCGTCCGACTCGGTCATCCATCGATACTCGGCGCCGGCGCTCGTCCAGATGTCTTGCGTGTCGCCCGGGCCCGAGTGCGAGCGCAGCGTGCCCGAACGGTCGCTCGTGTAGAGCGTGCCACCGGGGCCGATGGCGAGGCCCTCGACCGTCGGTGCCAGGCCCGTGACGACGGGCGAGACCGAGCCGCCGTTCAGCGACAGCACCGCCATGCCCTGGTAGTCCGTGAAGTACACCGTGCCCGCGCCGTCGGAGACGAACTCGGTCGGGTTGCTGAAGCCGCCGGTCGCCGGGAGCACGAGCGGCGTGCTCGACCCGTTCGCCGCCGCGAAGAGCCCCGTCCCGCTGCCGACGAGCACCTGTCCCGCGAGGCCCGTGAGCATGCCGTCGGAGTCGAAGTACACCGCGTCGGCGTCGCTCAAGAGGCCGCCGAACGTCGCCACGCTCTGGTCGGCGCCGCTGACCACGCTGATCTCACGCGCCGAGTTCGAGCCGTGCCCGACGTAGAGGTCGCCCGTCGCCGCGTCGAAGCTCAGGCGTCGCGGCTCGATCACGTCCGCGTACGACTCCACCGTGAAGCCGGTCGCGGTCTGCGCCACGGCCAGGCCCGCGCTCAGCGTCAACACGCCCGCGCCCGTCATCCAACTCGCACTCTTCATCCGCTGCATGAACTCGCTCCAAGTCTCCCACGACGGCCACGCTCCATCCGGCAGGGTCGCGCTCCGTGGAACTGGAACTAGGCCACAAGTCCGGAACAACACCACCCCTTTCCACTCAAAACACCCATCTTGTGATCCGTGCGCGTGGGCAACGCAACGCGCGAGCCCAAAACGAGAACGACCGGCCCTGCCGGGCCGGTCGTCCTTCCTTCTTCTCGACTGTTGCCACCGCGGAGCAGAACGCTCAACGGGCGGCATGTTCCTTTCTTCAACCGAGACGACGGCGGCGGTTCGCGCCGATCAGGCCCAGGCCCAGCGCCGCGAGGGCGCCCGGCGCCGGCACCACGTCGGGCGTGACGCGGACGATCTCGCCGCGGTTCAGCGCGACGTAGAGAGCGCCATCGGGGCCGAACGTCAGATCGCGGACGTCCTCGAACCCGGTGCCGACCACGGTCGGGTCGCTGGTCAGATCAAAGTCGGCGAACAGCAGCAGCTCGTCCGACGCGCCGTCCCACACGAGCAGGCCGTCGTCGAAACCAGGACGCTCATCGACCGCCGTCATCCAGCGGTACTGCCGGCCCGCGTCGTCGCGGCCGATGGTCGTGTCGAGCGTGTCGGTGTCGGTGATCAGAATCTGACCCGAGCGATCGGTGACGTACAGCTCGCCGCCGAGACCGAGCGTCAACGCCTCGGTCGAGGGCGACGTCGGGACGATGAAGTCCCACGCCACGGGCGTCTCGTTGATGTCGAACTGGATGATCGCCTCGCCCTGGAAGTCGGAGAAGACCAGATCGCCGTTGGACAACACCTGGAAGTCCGTCGGGTTGCTGAAGTTCATGCGCGAGGTGTCGATCTCGACCAAGGACTCGTCCGGCCCGAT
>JBCAXI010000244.1:0-4584 GCA_038534175.1 Planctomycetota bacterium
CGTCTCGTACGCGTGCAGCACATCGCGCACGCATTCCAGCGAGCCCGAGAGCTCGAGCTGCACGTCGCGAGCGACGACACCCTCCGCGGCGGCGATGATGTCGGACGGAGAGAACTTGCGCAGCTGCGCCCCGTGTGTCTCCGCGAGGTTGCCCGCGCGACGGAATAGCGACCCCGGCTCGGGCAGCTCGCCGCCAGCGCGTTCGAGCCAGGGCTGGTGGGCCTCGATGCGCGCCGCGATCCGTGCGATCGACGCCTCGTTATACAGCACGCTCCTTTCGGGGCGTTCTTCTTGGCTCTGCACACTCTCCAGGCTCGCTTCGGCCTTCTGCAGGCGTGCAAGCTCGGGCGCCAGCAGGCCGAATTGAACGCCGCCGATGACCGCGGCAACGATCGCGGCGGGGGCCAGGTACGGGCGCAGCTCCTCGGTCAGGCTCATGGCGCGTCTCCGAGGGTCAGCGGGTGATCGAAACCGAAGCAGCCGGGCCCTGGCTCGGCGGTGAAGCCGATCTCGAAACGAACGGACCGGGCGTCGAGCTGCGACACGTTCCGCAGCCGGACCTCGGATAGCAGCTCGCTGTGCGTGAGCGCCGTCTCGAATGCGCTCAGCTCGCCGCTCTCGCCCATGCTCTCCGCCGACGCCTCGCCCGAGATCGTGCCAACGAACGTGTCGCGCGAGCGGCGCACGTCGAACGAGCGGATGAGAATATCTTGCGGTGCGGCGAGGGCGATATGCGTGATCAGCGCGCCGGCGCTGGGTGAGCCGGGCGCGTGCGTCTCGATCAATGAGCGGGCGCCGGCGACGGCCGCGGCTCGCGTGGCGAGCACACCACCGACCAGCTGCATCGACTCGTTCGCCGCGCCTGCCGTCTCGGAGGAGTGCAGCTGGTCTTCCAGCGCTCGGGCCTTCTCTTGCACGCTCATCCACTGCATGCCAAGCGCGAGCGCCGCCGCCACGCCGCCGATGATGAGACAGCGAATCGTCGTGGCTTCTTGGCGCTCGGCGACCTCCGAGGGCGAGACGAGCGTGAGGCGTCGGAGCGATGGACGCCGATCGATCGCGTTCCCCGCGACGACGCTGGCCTCGTCGCCGGCATGGGTCACTCGGCCTTCATGTCCGTCGTGCGGAATCGTGCTGAGCTCGAGCCCGTGCTCGATCATGTCGACAAGGCCCGGGGCCCTCGCGGCCTGGCCGCGGAGCTCGAACACAAGGCCTTCACGCTGCGACTCGGTCACGCCAAAGCGAATCGACTGTCGCAGCTCCAGTTGCAGGCGCTGGACTCCAGGCAGCAATGAGGCCAGCACCTCCTTTGAAGAAAAGTCAGCATGGGCTGGTACGTCCCGGTCTCGATCCACACCGACTGAAAACAACAGCGTGCGGGCCGCTTCGAGCGACTCGCGGGTGTGCCCGCTTGCGCCCGCTGTGAGTCCGGCGAGGGCGTGGTCCATCGTCGCGAGGCTGAGGCTCAGACGGCGAGAAAAGCCGATCCGCCCCCTTTCGGCGATCACGAGGAACGACGCCGTGTCGCCCAGCACCGCAGTGGCGCGCGGACGCTCGTCACGCGTCGCGCTCTCCACGGCCTCGATGAGCGGGATCACGCCCGCGGGGAGGATGACCCGCGGCGCAAGACTGGCGTCGAATACGAGATCGCGCAGCGCTTCGGTCACGCTCTCGTGGTCCGCCGCGATGATCGCCGCGGACGGGTTTCTGGACGAGGGCAGCGGAAGCGAGGCGGTCACGGCCAGATCGGCGTCGTCCTCAAAGGTCTCTCGAGCCGACACCTCGGCGGCGGGCACGTCGATCTGTCCCTTCTCGCCCTCGCAGACGAGATCGACGTGCTGCGACGGGCTGTCGTAAACGATCGAGATCTTTGAGCCTTCAAGGCCGTGTTCTCGGACCGCAACACCGAGCGGGACGCCCAACGCGGCGAGCGATTGCAGCCAAGCGTGCCGAGAGTCGCCGGCCACGCCGGGGAGGCAGGCCACTCGCGACCAGGATCCCCCGCGTCGCACGGCCAGCTCGGCTCCGGACGCCGCGAGTGTGAGGATGGCATCTTCTTTAGGTGGCATTCGTGTGTTGAATCCGTGGGGTCGTTCGAACTGAGTTGAGCGCCCTTGACGTCCCATTCGGTGCGATTCCGAGCACGCTTGACCCGTGGGCATGGGACGATAAACCCCACGTCCGAGAATCCGCGACCGTCCCGCACGACCATCGCAGACTCCGTTGAGTGCGACATCCGCGGTGCATGGGCCTCGGCGCCTGACCGATATCCCTCCTTGCCGCGAGGCCCGCGGCGAGCAGGGCGGTATGCGACATGACCGAGAACGGGGACATCACGATTCGTCGTCACACGCGCGACGAGATCAGCCTGCGGGGTGAGTTTGTCATCTCTCCCGAGCACGCCGAGCAGGTCATCCTCAGCCGAGGCTCGCCGTACGGCGCCAAGGGGTCGATCCCGGTTCGCATCGTGGACATCAGCGTCGGCGGCCTAGGGTGGCGATCCGATGTGTTCCTGCCTCGCCGATGCCGCGGCGAGATCCGCGTCATCGTGGGCGAGCACGACGCCGACGAGGTCGTGTTCACGCACGTGGTCGAGGTCCGGCGAGTCCGAATGAGCGACGAGACGCCGATGTACAACATCGGCGCCGCCTTCGCCGACCCGGACGAGCAAACGACCGCGCACGTGAACGAGCTGATCGCCTGCTACATCGACCACCCGGGAGCCGATGTGGCGCCGGCGGAGGGCGCGGCGTGATCGACCACGAGAGCTTTCTCGAGCGTGCGCTGCTTGACAGCGATCGACTCTCGTCCGACGAGATCGCTCGTGCGAGAGAGCAAGCCAAGCACTCCGGTTGTGATCTGTCCGAGGCGATCGCCACGCTCGGGCTGATGAGCGAGCGTCAGCTCGCGATGGTCCGCGCCGACATCGCCGAAACGTCGTTCGTGGATATCGAGCAATATCAGCCGCAGCTCTCCAACGCCGCGATGCTACCCCGCACGCTCGCCGAGCAGCGGCTTGTGTTTCCGTTGTTCAAGCTGGGCGACGTGCTCACGCTCGCGATGCACGACCCGCTCGACATCGACGCGATGGATCGCGTGCGGCAGGCCGCGCGCTGCGAGATCGACGCCGTTCTGTGCGAGCGGGAGCCGCTGCGAGAGATCATCGCCCGCGCTTATTCCCTCACCGACGGGGGCGACGAGTTCGTCAACGTCGAGTCGGACGACGCCGGCGACCACTACGACGAGGCGGCGGGCCCCGTGGTTGCCGCGGTCCGGCAGATTCTCGCCGACGCGGCCGAGGACGCCGCCAGCGACGTGCACATCAACCCAGACGAGTACGAGTTGCACGTCCGCTTCCGAGTCGATGGCGTGCTCCAGCAGCGGCAGGGGCCCAGCAAACGACTCCAGGCCGGCGTCATCCAGCGCCTGAAAGTGCTCGCCAGTCTGGATCTGACTCAGACGCGCCGCCCGCAGGACGGCAAATTCCGCTTCTCGCACGAGGGCAACGCGATCGATGTGCGCGTGAGCGTCATTCCGACACTGCACGGCGAGAACGTGGTGCTCCGGCTGCAACACCGCCAGTCCAACATCGGCGATTTCACCGACCTCGGCATGCCGTCCCGCATGATCTCGACGATCCGGCAGGCCCTCGCCGCGCCCTACGGCATGCTGCTCGTGACCGGCCCGACCGGCTCGGGCAAGACCACCACGCTCTACACCGCGATCAAGGCGCTCAACGACCCGTCTCGCAACATCATGACGATCGAGGATCCGGTCGAGATCCGCATGCCGTACGTCCGTCAGGTGCAGGTGCAGGCCGACATCGGGCTCACTTTTGCCTCGGCCCTCCGCTCGATTCTGCGACAAGATCCCGACGTCGTGCTCGTTGGCGAGATTCGAGACGACGAGACGGCGCGCATCGCTTGCCAGGCCGCGCTCACCGGCCACCTGGTGCTCTCGACCCTGCACACCAACGACGCGCCGGCCGCCGTTACAAGGCTGCGGGATTTCGGCGTGCCGTCGTTTGTGATCAACTCAGCGCTTATTGCGGCCATCGCGCAGCGACTGGTGCGGAGGCTGGACCACAAGGTCGCCGTGCCAGACATCGTCGATGAGGCGACGCGTCGGCGGTTTCGTCTCGATGAGGATCGCGTTCGACGCGCGCGCTTCATGCGAGCGCCCGAGGACGGCGCCGGCTACCGCGGTCGTGTGGGCATCTATGAGGTCGTCGAGGCGACGCCCAGCGTTCGGGAGGTCATCGACGCGGGGGGCACGACCGACCAGGTGCGCCGCGCAGCGATCGAAGAGGGCTTCCGGCCCATGTGGCTCGATGGGCTCGAGAAGGCCTCCGTCGGGCTCACATCGCTCAACGAGATCCTCCGCTCGGCCCCGATTATCGACGTTGAGACACCCCTCCGGAAGGCGGCCGCGTGAGTCGCACCAAGCGAGTCAATCGACGCCGCGCCAGCACGCGCGAGCGTGGGCCGAAGCGTTCCTCGGTCCGCCTCAAGGCGAGCGATCGCGTCTACTTCACCCAGCAGTTGGGCGTGCTGCTCGGCGCGGGCATTCCGCTCGTCGATGGAC
>JBCAXI010000245.1:0-4580 GCA_038534175.1 Planctomycetota bacterium
CCTTTAGGTAACATATTCTTACTTCCAAGGATGCAGAATTCGCGTACCTCCTGTTTGAAAGCACGGACCCCGTCCAAAAGAAATTGCCGGTTCATACCCGGTGGAATACAAACAAAAAATTCAGCTCTACGATACCTGCCTCCAGGAATTTGGTAAGCAAGATCAGGCCGCCGTGCGCGGGGAATGAGTTCTCGATCAACGAGTACAACACCGCGCCGGCCGCGTAGATATCAAACCGAGCGCCGTCCACCTCGTGCACCTTCGCGCCCTTCAGCGCCATTCGCACCAGCTCGGGGTCGCGGAAGTACTCGGTGCCGTGCGTCGTGAGCGTCATCGCCGAGCGCAGCGGCGTCACGAGCCCGAAGTCCACCAGGTGCGCGCCGTTCTCGTCGCAGATGATGTTGTCGGGCTTTACGTCTTTGTGCCACAGCCCGCCGCGGTGATAGACGTCGAGCGTGCGCGCCAGATCGGCGACGAGCGTCAGCCCTCGCTGCAGCTCGCCCCCGCGCAGGCCGTCGCCCTCCGAGATCGCGTGCAGGTTCTGCGTCACGACACCCAAGGAGTCGCCCGGCACGTACCGCATCACGTAGTGAAACTGACCTCCGTCGAGGCGATGCTCGAGCACGAGGCCGAGCTTCTTCGCCGCGTCAAGTGCGCGGCTCTCTCGAACGATCTGCGGCAGACTCGATCCATCATCGAGGCTGAACGCCTTGATGACCACGCGATCGAGGTCTTGCTCGCCCGCGCGCTCGAGTTGCGCCCGCTTCAGTTCGTCCGGCTCGGCGACGTAGAGCTTGCCGCCAGAGCCGCCGCCCTTGAGCGAGCCGATGATCTTGTACCCGTCGAACTGCCCGGTGCGCTTGGAGGGCTGGTCGCGTCCCGGCGCCTCGGCGAGCACCTGCGGCAGGCGCTGCTCGATACCCTCGGTCACACCACTGAGCAGCAGCAGCCGCGCCGGGTGACCGATCGCAACGCGGTACAGGCACGTTCCCGCCGCGCTCAACTCGGACTGGAACGCCTTGCCGAAGTGACCCGCCGCAGACCAGCGGCCGATCATGACGTTCAGCACCACAAACAGCGCGAAGATCGGCGCCAGCAGCACCGATCCCGCGAAGCGAAAGATGTCTCGAAGCTCGCCGCCGATGAACGTGAAGAGGTGCGTGAACAGCCAGCCGGCGCCCTTGAAACCATATTGCAGCAGCTTGACGAGCAAATAGACGCCAAAGCCGAGCACCACGGCCCCGCCGACAATCGCGGCGAGCGTGGCGAGCAGTGCGGCTGGGTTCATGGCGTGCCTCCCACTACGGGCGTTCGACCCTCAGCCTTCGCCGATGCGGGGGGTACGACGACGGGCGATCGCGCGTTCGATCCGCCCGCTGTCACTCGAGCATCGCCTGCTCGTCCTCCCGCCGCAGCTCTTGCTGGCGGTGATAAATCTCCGCGAGGGCCTCGTCGAACATCTGGTCCAGCTCTCGGTCGGCATTCCCGTTGGAACCCGAACCGCTTCGGCCCTTGGACGTTCCTTTGGGATCCGTGACCAGCCCGTTTCGCTCCACTTCCGCCAGCTCCTCCTGCGTGAAGCTGTATTGCGACACCACCCGACCAATCTCCGAGCGAAGCGACGTCCGCACCTTGGCCAGCCGTCGGCTCACCGTCGGTTCCGAAACGCCCACCGCCCCCGCGACCTCCTTGCCAGGACGTCCCTCCAGCACCCGCATCCGGAAGATCTCAAAGTCGAGGAACTCGCTCTCCTTCTCCACGCTCCGAACCGCCGCCTCGACCTTGGCCCGGAACACCGCCGCCTCGTAGGCCTCGTCCACGCTGGCGCCCGGCGCGGCCTTCATCCACGTCTCGTCGAGCTCGGCGTTGGCCTTCCCCCCGCCTCGCTTCAGCGCCATCCGCCGATCGATCTCATCACCCAGCGTGTGCTTGGCGATCGCCAAGAGCCAGGTGCTGAACCGCGCCCCGCGCGAGGGGTCGTAGCGGTCGATCGAGTCAGAAAGGGCCGCCAGCGTCTCCTGAGACAGATCTCGCACAGTCTCCGCACCGATCCGACCACGCCCCCACTTGGTGAGCTGCGCCCGCAGGACCGGGCCAAACGTCTCCCAGAGCTCGAACCAGGCGGCTTGGTCGTTGGCCCTCAGACGCGACACGAATTGGGTGCTGGGTGAGTTGAGCATGTGCGTTCTGGCGGCCTGCCGAACGCTCCGGCCCGCCCAATCCTCCGGCATTCACTTCCGAAAGAGGGTAGCCGCGATTTCTGTCCGATTTTCGGCCATCGCCCGCGGCTTCTAATGCCGCCGTCTCACGCGTCAGGCCCCGCTGGGTCCCGAAAGACCACCCGCCGAACCCCCAATAAGGCCATCGTGAGCCGACCCGTCGGCCGCACGGTCGGATGCGATGAAAGACCCGCACCCGACCCCCCAAGAACAGGACGCGGGCACAACCAACACCCGCAGGACAGCACGCACCGCCGAGCCACAAAGCAGTTCGCTCGGCACAGGAATCAGGAGACGCACACGATGGCCTGCTTGACCAAGACCCTCATCCGACTCGGCGTCGTGGGCGCCCTCGTTGGCGGCGGCGCCGTCCTCGTTGCCGGCCCCGACCGCGTGGGCGCCCTCGTCCATCAAGCCAAGTCCTCGGTCCACTCTGCGATCGACGGCGCGATCGATGATCCCGTCGCACTCCGCTCCCAGCTCCGCGACCTCGAGGCCCAGTACCCCGGCAAGATCGCCGAGGTCCGAGGCGACCTCGCCGAGCTCCAGGCCCAGAAGGCCCAGCTCGTCCGCGATCTCGAGGTCGGGCAGCGAGTCATCGCGCTCACCGAGGCCGACCTCGGCGAGCTCGGCGCCCTGCTCACCCGGGCCAAGGAGGCCCAGCACTCCAACGGCTACCGCGTCGTGAACGTCCGGTTCGAGAACCGCTCGATGAGCGTCGACCAGGGCTTCACCCGCGCCGCCAACATCCGCAACACCCGCGACGCCCACAAGGCGCAGGTCGATGACATCCATCGCGATCTCGGCTTCCTCAACGAGCAGGAAGGCCGCCTGACCGAGTTGCTGGCCCAGCTCGAGGCCGAGCGCACCGAGTTCCAGACGCAGATCTGGCAGCTCGACCGCCAGGTCGACGCGATCGCCCGCAACGAGCGGATGATCGACATGATGGAGAAGCGTCAGCGCACCATCGACGAGCACAGCCGCTACCGCGTCGCCAGCCTCGACCAGCTCCAGGCCCGCTTCGCCGACATGCGTGCCCAACAGGACGCCCGCCTCCAGTCGCTGGCGATCTCCACCGGGTCCAACAGCTACGTCGAGCAGGCCAAAATCTCGATCGACCAGGACGTCGAGCGCGAGACCATCTTCGACTTCGAGCCCACGGCCCTCCCGGCCTTCGGTGAGCCCGACGTCATCGAGATCGTGCCCGACGCCGAAGAGCAGCCCGAGATCACCGCCAGCCGCTGATCGGACCCAGGGCCTCATCCCACGGCCTACCAGCTCTTCGTCCACCCTCCTCCGGGCGGGGCGCACCATCCACGCCCCTCCCACCAAGGCCCCGGCCGGTCCCGGGGCCTTGGTTGACTTTTGATCACAAGCCGATCGTTCGCCGACGCCGCTCGTGCCGAGATGACCCCAAGTGGTCAGGAAACCAGCAACCCGATATCGTGACCGCTCGCCCCAGGACGGGGCGCACCGCGCCGGACGCGCACGGAACCCGATCGCTTCGGGCCGACGCCGCCCGGCCTCTCGGAGATCCCCCGCGCCGTGTGGTTTGACCGCTTCTTGGGACTGCTCAGTGTCGACATGGGCATCGACCTGGGAACCTGCAACACGCTTGTGAGCGTGCGCGGGCAAGGCATCGTTCTGAACGAGCCCAGCGTCGTCGCCGTCAAGAAGGGCACCAACCAGGTGCTCAAGGGCGGGCAAGCCGTCGGCTGGGTCGCCAAAGAAATGCTCGGCAAGACCCCCGGCACCATCAGCGCCATCCGCCCGCTCAAGGACGGCGTGATCTCCGATTTCGAGATCACCGAGGCGATGCTCAACTACTTCATCCGCAAGGTCAACGGACGCAGCAAGGTCTTCGGCCCGCGCGTCGTGGTCTCGATCCCCTCGGGCATCACCGCCGTCGAGAAACGCGCCGTGCTGGACTCGGCCAACCGCGCGGGCGCGCGCAGCACGTACCTCCTCGAGGAACCGGTCGCCGCCGCCATCGGCGCGGGCCTGCCCTTTGCCGAGCCGACCGCCTCGATGATCGTCGACATCGGCGGCGGCACCACCGAGGTCGCGATCATGTCCCTCGCCGACATCGCCGTCTGCGAGTCCGTCCGCGTCGCGGGCGACGACATGGACGAGGCGATCATCAACCACCTCAAACGCACGTACAACCTCATGGTTGGCGAGCAGACCGCCGAGCGCATCAAGATCGAGATCGGCTCGGCCGCCCCTGTCGGCGAGGACACACAGATGGAAGTTCGCGGGCGCGACATGATCTCGGGCCTGCCGCGCAAGACTGTCATCACCTCCGGCGAGATCCGCGAGGCCCTGCAAGAGCCCATCAACGCCATCATCGATACCGTCACG
>JBCAXI010000246.1:0-4559 GCA_038534175.1 Planctomycetota bacterium
CGTCGCTGAGGCCCGCGTTCGCGATGCCCTCCACCGCACGCCCAGCCCGACGATCCAACCCACGCCCACGGCGTCCGCCGCCGGAAGCGAGTCGGGCATCGCGCCGGAGGACATGAAGGCCGAGCTTTCGGCCGACATGACCGCCGAGATCGATCGTGCGATGGAGGGCATCGCGAACGCGGGCCTCAGCGACGCGGGCGCGCCGCGTGGGCCGGCCCAACCCTCGGGCGTCTCCGACGGCTCGTCGGGCTCTGACCCCGACCCCGCCGACCCGCACGACCTGCCGGGCCAGGAACCCGATACTCCGGGGGCATCCGGCGCCGCGGCCGGCGCGACCCTCGCCGCCGCCAGCAACCCCCACGCCGTCAAGCCGATCGGCGGCCCCGCCAAGGCCGCGCTCCGCGGCCCGCGCAAGGTCGAGGCTGGTCGCGAGATGCGCACCGGAATGGTCGTCTCCGTCGGGCCCACCGACATCTTCATCGAGTTCGGGCCCAAGGAGCTCGGCGTCCTCGAGCGCAACCAGTTCAAGGAGGGCGACGAGCTGCCTGTGCAGGGCCAGCCCTATGAGGTCGTCGTCCAGCGATACAACGCCGAGGAGTCGATCTACATCTGCGTCCGCCCGGGCGTCGTGCAGAAGGCCGACTGGGAGCTCCTCCGTGCCGGCCAGATCGTCGAGGCCCTCGTCACCGGCGTGAACAAGGGCGGGCTCGACATGGAGGTCGCCCAGCACCGCGCCTTCCTTCCCGCCAGCCAGGTCAGCCTGGAGCGCGTCGAGGATCTGACGCCCTACATCGGCCAGAAGCTCGCCTGTGAGGTCCAGCGCATCGAGCGCGGCGGCAAGGGCAACATCGTCCTCTCCCGCCGCGGCCTGCTCGCCAAGGAACGCGAGGAAGCCTCCGCCAAGCTCAAGGACCAGCTCAACGAGGGCCAGACCATCGAGGGCACGGTCAAGCGCCTCGCCGACTTCGGCGCGTTCGTCGACATCGGCGGCATGGATGGGCTCATCCACCTCTCGGACCTCTCGCACGATCGCGTGGGGCACGGGCAGAAGGCGGTCGAGAAGCACGTGAAGGTCGGCCAGAAGGTCAACGTGCAGATCCTCAAGATCGACTGGGACCAGGGCCGCATCGGCCTGGGCCTCAAGCAGCTCCAGGCCGATCCGTTCAAGGAAGCGACCGGCGAGCTGACCGAGGGCGCCGAGGTCACGGGCCGCGTGAAGCGCCTCACCGAGTTCGGCGCGTTCATCGAGGTCGCCCCGGGCGTCGAGGGCCTGTGCCACATCTCCGAGCTCGAGTGGCGCCGCGTGCGTCATCCCTCGGAGGTGGTCAAGGAGGACGAGGTCGTCCAGGTCAAGATCCTGAAGATTGACCCCGACAGCCGCAAGCTCTCGCTGTCACTCAAAGCGCTCAAGGAGTCCCCGCGCTCGGCGATGGACAAAAAGGCCGAGGAGATCCGGGGCGAGGACACCCGCCAGCTCCGGCGCATGCGCGAGGAGCACCAGAAGAAGTCGAAGCAGAAAGCCACCGGCAAGGGCGGGCTGGGCGACTTCGGCGGCATGGGCCTGGGCGACCTGAAGTTCTGAGGCCGCTTGTTCTCGCGTGGTAAAAGAAATCAACATGACGCAACGCGTGCATCCGTGACACACCTCTCCTCCTGACAACGCGGCACGGGCCCACGACCACAACCGGTCTCCACAACGACACGCCCGTCGGCCACCCAAGGCCTCGCCGCCCAAACCCGAAACCGCACAGGAGGTCTCTGTCATGAGCGCATCTCGCTCCGCACTATCCGTCTGCACCTTGGTCGCCGTGGTGGGGGTCGCCGGCTCGGCCGCGCACGCCCAGCTCATCCGCTCCGGCTCATCGGCCGACGCCGCGGGCCTCACCGCCCTCGTCGATCAGTACCGCGCCGACCTGGGCGATCTCAACGCCAACGAGCCCGGCACCGTCGGCTCGGGCCGCCGCCAGATCAACTGGGACGCCGCGCCCGACTTCATCAGCGCCCCCAACGCCTTCCCGGGCGACTTCTTCAACTTCCCCGCCAACCCCCGCGCTCGCGGCGTTGAATTCACGACGCCCGGCACGGGCTTCCAGCTCTCCGCGACCAGCGCGAGCGGTGAGGGCGTGAACTTCTCCAACATCGATCCCAGCTACGCCGACGAGTTCAGCACCTTCAGCCCCGAGCGCCTCTTCACCGCGATCGATAGCAACGTCGTCGAGGTCAACTTCTTCGTGCCCGGCTCCAGCCAGCCCGCCACCACCACCGGCTTCGGCGCCGTGTTCAGCGACGTCGACGACTACGGCTCCACCACCATCGAGTACTTCGATGCCGACGGCGCCCTCCTCGACACCTACCTCGTCGAGGCCGGACCGACCGACCAGGGCTCTCTGTCGTTCTTCGGGCTCTCCTATGGCGAGGCCATCATCGGCAGCGTCCGCATCACCGCGGGTAACCAGGCCCTCGGTGGCCCGGAGATGGGCCTCGCCGACCTCGTCGTCATGGACGACTTCATCTTCGGCGAGCCCGTGCCCGCCCCGGGCGCCCTCGCCCTCGCCGGCGTCGCCGCCCTGGCCACCGCGCGTCGGCGTCGATAACCCAACTCTGTTCTGATTCTCCTCATCTCCGTCTCGGCCGGGAGCCTCTCCACTCGGTCGGCGAGCGATCGGACCGCGCATCAGTCGCGGCCTTCGCTCGTGCGCGGTCAGCGCCCGGTCGAGCCGAACCCGCCGGCCCCGCGCTCCGTGTCATCGAGCGCGTCGACTTCCAGCACTCGCGCGTGCGCCACCGGCGCGATCACCAGCTGCGCCACGCGCATCCCGTGCTCGATCGTGAACGTCTCGCGGCCCAGGTTGATCAGCGCCACCATCGCCTCACCGCGGTAGTCCGCGTCGATCGTTCCGGGCGCGTTGGGCACCGTGATCCCGTGCTTGGTCGCCAGCCCGCTGCGAGGGCGCACCTGTCCCTCGAATCCCGCCTCGATCGCGAACCGCAGCCCGGTCGAGACCTTCACAATCTCGCCGGGCGCGACGTCGACCGACTCGCCCGGGCCAAGGCAGGCCGAGAGATCCAGCCCCGCGGCCAGCGCACTCTTGTACTCGGGCAAAGCCGCCTCGGGCCGCAGCCGCACGACCCGCAGCGTCGTAGACAGTGGATTCGACATGGAGGCAGACTACGGGCGGTCGTCGATCAGCGCGAGGCGCCGAGCGTCGGCTCGTCCGAGCCCGCCCGCACGGTCTCCACGCGCAGCTTCGGCCCATTGCTGGCGACGCAGCGCTCGAGCTCGGCGATGGAACGCTCGAGCGTCTCGAGGATCTGTCGGGTCGAGTGGATCGCCCGCTGGGTTGAGCTCTCGCCCGTGGCCCGGTGCAACGCGTCGGGCTCGGCTTCCGGGTGAAGCATCAGGCCAGCGAGCACGCCTCGGGCGCGATCACGCGCCACGCGGGCTTCGGCGAGCAGTCGCTGCACATCCGGGCCGTTGATCATCACGATCGATCATTCCCCATGCCGCGGTTCACGTTTCAGTGCCAGCGTCTAGACGCGACGCCGCTTCGTTTCCTGTGATTCCGCGTGGCCGTATTGTGGCAATCTGAACACGATCGTCAAACGCCGCTGACAATGACGGGCATCCCCGACGCTCAGGCCGCCGCGATATCCGCCGGCGCGGGGGGTGCCATCTCCGGGACCCACGCCCGAATCGCACGCAGCACCGCGGCCCGATCAGACGCCCGCCGAACAGCCGATAACTCGGAGACCATGGTGCCCAGATCGGGCGGATCGCCCGCGCCGACCCAGGCCCCGATGCCGTCCAGAGGCGTGGGGTGGATCCGCTCGGCCGCCAGCGCCAGCTCTTCGTGCAGCTTCTCCCCGGGACGCGACCCGGTGATCACGATGTCGACCCGGTCCTCGTCGTCAGCCTCGCCATTGCTGCTGGAAGGGTCGTGGGCGCCGTCGACATCACCCAAGCCGTCGGCAGCGACCACTCGCGGCGCCAGCCCGTGCGACCGCACGAACCGCTGGGCCAACTCGAGAATCCGCACCGGCTCGCCCATGTCGAGCAAGAAGATCTCGCCCGAGGTCTCAGGCGGGCCCTCGAGCGAGGCCGATTGCACCACCAGCGACGCCGCCTCGCCGATCGTCATGAAGTACCGCGTCATGCGCGGGTCGGTCACGGTGAGCGCCGCGCCCTCGGCGAGCTGGGCCGACCAGATCGGCAGCACGCTGCACGCCGAGCCCAGCACGTTCCCAAACCGCACCATCGTGCACCGCGTCGCGTGATCGCCCCGGCGGTTGAGACCCTGCACGTACCGCTCGGCGAGCCGCTTGGTCGCGCCCATCACGCTCGTGGGATTCACCGCCTTGTCGCTCGAGATCAGCACGACCCGATCGACGCCCGAGGCGAGCGCCGCGTCGGCGATCGACTTGGTGCCAAAGAAGTTGTTCTCCACCGCGTGCGACGGGTGGTCCTCCATCAGCGGCACGTGCTTGTGCGCCGCGGCGTGGAAGATCACGTCCGGCCTCGCCTCGGCGACCAGCGCGCGCGTCGCAATCTCGTCGACCAC
>JBCAXI010000247.1:0-4544 GCA_038534175.1 Planctomycetota bacterium
TGAGCGTGGCGTTGGCGCCGACGCGCGCGGCCTCGTCGAGGACGCAGTTGGGTCCACATCGGCGCCAACGCCCGTGTCGGAAGCCACACCACGCTCCACCCGGGCGTCGTGCTCGGCGACCGATGCCGCGTCGGCGCGAGCACCACCATCCACGCCAACGTCGCGATCGGGGGCGACGGCTTCGGCTACGTCCCACACCCCGAGACCAAGCTCCCCGTCAAGGTCCCCCACATCGGCGCGGTCACCATCGGAGACCACGTCGAGATCGGCGCCGGCGCGACCATCGATCGGGGCAAGCTCGACGACACGATCATCGCGGACCACGTCAAGCTCGACAACATGGTCCAGATCGCCCACAACGTCCGCATCGGACTCGGCACGATCATCTGCGCCCAGTGCGGCATCGCCGGATCCGTCACCATCGGAAAGGGCGCTGTCATCGGCGCGCAGTGCGGCATCGCCGACAACCGAACCCTGGGCGACGGCGTCCAGCTCGCCGCCAAGACCGGCGTCATGAAGGACCTTCCCCCTGGCCAGATCTACGGCGGCATCCCCTCCGAGCCCGGCGCCTACTGGCTCAAGGCCCACGCCGCGATCAAGAAGCTCGCCCCGCACGCCGGCACGCTCGCCGCCATCGCCAAGAAATCCGGCGACGCATGACCGCCCACGCCGTCCCCCGACGGTCGCTGCAACAAGACGCCACCATCGCCGGCGTCGGGCTCTTCACCGCCCAGCAAGCCACCCTCACGCTCCGCCCGAGCGCCCAAGGCCTCCGGCTGCGCACCTCCCCCCGCGCCGTGGACCCGCTCGCGCCACGCATGGTCGCCGATCGACCCCTCCACCCTGCCTTCCACGGCATGGCGCCGCGGTCCACCAACCTCTCGGCGCGAGGCGTCCTCGTCGGCACCGTCGAGCACCTGCTCTCCGCGCTGATCGGTCTCGGGATCACCGACGCCGATATCGAGCTCTCCGACACCGTCAACGGACTCACCGAGACACCCATCTTCGATGGCTCGGCCACGCCCTTCGTCGACATCCTCCAAGCCGCCGGCGTCGCAGACATTCCCAACGCGACCACGACGCCCCTCACCATCCAACAGCCCATCACCGTCACCGACGACCACGGCGCCACCATCATCGCCACGCCAAGACAAGAGCCCGGCTGCCACTACCGCTACGAGTTGGACTACGGCCCCGGCGCCCCCATCCCCGCCCAACACGCCGAGATCACCCTCTCGAGCCACGGCGACGCGCGCCGCGACTACGTCGAGTCCGTCGCCCCCGCGCGCACCTTCAGCCTCCGCGCCGAGGCCGAGGCCATGCAAGCCGCCGGCCTCTTCGCCCACCTCTCACCCAAGGACATGCTCGTCATCGACGAGCACGGCCCCATCGACAACCCCTACCGCCTCGACCACGAGCCCGCCCGGCACAAGCTCCTCGACCTCATCGGTGACCTCGCCCTCATCAACCGACCCCTCCAGCTCAACATCACCGCCACCCGCGCCGGGCACGCCCTCAACCACGAGCTGGCCCGCGCCCTCCTCGACCACGCGTAGGCTGGCGCCATGCCCACCCAAGAGCACAACTTCGACGGCCTCGTCGGCCCCACGCACAACTACGCCGGCCTCGCTCCGGGCAACCTCCACTCGATGGCCTCCGCGAACGCCGCCTCCAGCCCGCGCCAGGCCGTCAAGCAGGGCCTCGCCAAGATGCGCGCCCTCCACGACCTCGGACTACCGCAAGCCGTCCTCCCCCCACATCCGAGGCCGCACCTCGACGCGCTGCGCGCCGTCGGGTTCGTGGGCGATGACGACGCGATCTTGAACGCGGCCGCGCAGCAGCCCGAGTTGCTCGCCGCGGCGTTCTCGGCGAGCGGCATGTGGACCGCCAACGCCGCGACCGTCGCCCCAAGCACCGACACCGCCGACGCACGCCTCCACCTCACTCCCGCCAATCTCTGCTCCTTCTTCCACCGCAGCATCGAGCCCCCCTTCGTCGCGCGCACGCTCCGCGCCATGTTCGAGCGCGCCGGCGACGTCGTCGTGCACGACGCGCTCCCCGCGACCGACACCTTCAGCGACGAGGGTGCCGCCAACCACACACGCCTCGGCGCCTCCGACGACGACCCGGGCGTGCACCTCTTTGTGTACGGGCGAATCGCCGCGCCCAACAGCGACATCCCAAAGCCCAAGCGCTTCCGCGGCCGACAGACGCTCGAGGCCTGCCAGGCCATCGCCCGATCGCACCAGCTCCACGACGACCGCGTCGTCTACGCCCAGCAATCCCCCGCCGCCATCGACGCCGGCGTCTTCCACAACGACGTCATTAGCGTCGGCCGCGGCGCCACGCTCCTCTATCACGACGACGCGTTCCTCGACACCGAGGCCACGCTCGACGAGCTCAAGCAACGCCTCGCCTCATTGCCCACGCCGAGCGCGTTCCACCCCGTCCGCGTCACGCGCGAGGAGCTCCCGCTCGAGGACGTCAACGACAGCTACCTCTTCAACTCGCAGCTCGTCCAACTGCCCAGCGACCCGCCGGGCATGCTCACCCTCATCGCGCCCACCGATTGCCGCGACCACCCCCGCGCCGGCCCGGTCGCCGAACGCCTCGCCCAAGACGACAACACCATCGCCCGCGTCGTGTACGTCGACGTCCGCCAATCCATGCGCAACGGCGGCGGCCCCGCCTGCCTCCGGCTCAGAATTCCCCTCAGCGACGCCCAACGCGCCGCCCTCGCCCCCGGCGTCGTGTTCTCCGAGACCCTGCACGACGCCCTCAACGCCTGGGCCGACCGCCACTACCGCGACCAGCTCCACCCCCGCGACCTCGCCGACCCCGCCCTCGCTCGCGAGAGCCACGCCGCCCTCACCGAGCTCGCCGACCTCCTGGGCCTGCCGGGGCTCTACGACGCCTGAACGCGGACGCATTCCGTCCACCCCGCACCGCGCCAACCATCCACCGGTACACCCAGAGCGAACCCAGGCCGGAGGGACCCCGTGCGCACAACAAGACCCAACCCGGCCTTCACACTCATCGAGCTATTAGTCGTCATCGCGATCATCGCGCTGCTCATCGGCATCACCGTCCCCGCCCTCTCCGGTGCCCGTGAGACCGCCAAGCGCACCAAGTGCCTCGCCAACCTCAAGGGCCTCGGCACGGGCATGGTCATCTACCTCGACCAGGGCTCGGGCGGCGTGCTCCCCTACGTCCTCCCCCTCGTCGACCCCGACGCGCTCGGCGACAACGACGAGTCGCTCCTCGATGTCCTCGCCGGCTACGTCGACGCGCCGCTGCCCCGCAAGCCCGACGGCGAGGACGTCTACATCGTCGAGGATCCCTTCAGGTGCCCCTCGGACCCGCCCATCGAGGACGACGAGATCGGCGTCGCTCGCGTCTGGGAGAAATGGGGCACCAGCTACAACTACATCCCAGGCTTCTACATCTTCGCGCTCGAGCTGTTCAGCGCCAACCGCCCCGCCTTCGGCGTCACGCAGGGCTACGAGGCCGCCGCGCGACGCGGCGAGCGATGGCCCGTGCTCGCCGACGCCTCGTACTCACTCGAGGGCATCCCCGACTGGCACCCCCGCCCGGGCGACGAGCCGGGCGTCAACGCCGCGTATCTCGACGGCTCGGCCGACTGGGCCGAACGCCTCGAAGAAACCCAGGCCGAACGCCTCATCGAAGAATCCCTCCGCTTCGCCGGCGGCAACGTCAGGCCCTGACCGACCCACCGCCAGGCGCACGCGAAGCCCGCGTACGCTTGCAGTCCGAGTCTTATGAAGCCCAAGCCCATCATCATCACCGCCACCACACTGCTCGCGCTCGTCGCGATCGTGGTCTTCATCGCCACGCGCCCCAAGCCGCGTCCGAATTACGAGATCGCCGAGCTCGACGCCGTGCTCGACTTCACGCTGCTCACCGATCGCTTCAACGATCTGCCCATCGAGGAGCGCGTCGAGATGCTCGGGCAGCTCATCAGTCGTTTCCAGAGCATGGACGCGGGTGACTCGGTGCTGATGGCCGCCTTCGCCGCGGGCATCCAGGGCGCCGCGCGGGAGCAGCTCGAGAAGAACGCCGCTCGCCTCGCGATCGATCTGATGGACCGCCGAGCCAAGGACTACCGCGACGTCCCCCCCGAGGAGCGCGCTCAGTACCTCGACGAGGCCACTGTCGAGTTCATCCGAACCACCAGCCTGCTCACGGGCGAGGTCGACGAGCGCTCCGACAATGACATCCTCAAGGACGCCCGCGAACAAGCCGAGCGCGACAAGCAACGCTTCCAAACCCGCGGCGTCTCCGGAGACGAGGCCGGCGGCATGTTCACCTTCCTCAACGGCCGCATCGGCTCCAAGACCAACCCCCACGAGCGCGCCCGCGTCAATCTCTACATGCGCGACCTCGTCCGACACCTCCGAAGCGAGCCCATCGCCACGGGCGATCGACGCTGAGCCATCGCTCGCCTCGTCATGGCACCCCCACCCCCACCCCCACCCCGACCCCCACCCCGATCCCTACCTCAACCCCCACCCCGTCCACCGACG
>JBCAXI010000248.1:0-4534 GCA_038534175.1 Planctomycetota bacterium
CCCCCCCTTCTCCCAGCCCACGACGGAACACGCCACCCCTGGACGGGCCTGGAGTACAGAGGTGTGCACTCCGGGTGCCGTGGTCTGAGCGAAGCGAAGGCCACGACTCGGCGTCGGAGGCCGAGTCGTGGCCTTTGTCGCTGCGCTCGTCAGACCACGGCACCGTCGACTTCTGCCATCCATGCAAAAAGGCCGCGGGCCCACGGTTTCCCGAGGGCCCGCGTCACGGTCGTTGTCGCGTGTAAGCCGAGTTTGGTCCAGTCGAACTCAATCCGAAGATCAAGCCGACCTGTGCGGCCATTTCTCTTGCCGCGCCGTTGCCGACGCGATCCGGGTCTCGCGACCCGAGCAACCTACCCGCGCCCATCGGCCGGACCAGCCGGGCGCTGCGTGGTCTTGCACGCGGTGGGGTTTACCGTGCCGCCGCGATCACCCGCGACGCGGTGCGCTCTTACCGCACCCTTTCACCCTTACCTGTGTCCACCAGAGGCGGACCATCGGCGGTTTGCTTTCTGTGGCACTATCCGTAGCCCGTGACCGTCCGGGCCCGTGGGCGTTACCCACCACCGTGTCCTGCCGTGCTCGGACTTTCCTCGGACGGGAGAGCACGCTCCTCCGCCCGCGGCCGCCCCGCGACGCCGACATTCTACCGCCAGCGGGTCACGTGCCAGCTCTTCTTGCCGCGACGCAGCGCGATCGTCGAGCCGTGGAGCAGATCGCCGGTGCCCAGCGACCGCTCCGCGTCCACCTTCTGCCCGTTGACGCTCACCGAGCCGTTCGACAAAAACTCCCTCGCCTCTCGCCTCGACTTGGCGAGCGAGGTCTCGGGGAGCAACTCGGCGAGCGGCACGCCCCCGCCATCTAGAGACGCCTTGTCGTGCGCCGAGCTTGGGACATCCGCGAACACGGCCTCGAGCGTCTCCTCGCTCAGGCCGACGACCTCGCCGCTGAACAACGCCCGTGCCGCGGCCTCGGCTTGGTCCCGAGCCGCCTCGCCGTGCAGGATGCGCGTGGCCTCGCGCGCGAGCGTCCGCTGCGCCTCGCGCTTGCCAGGCGCCTCGGCGTGCGTCGCCTCGAGCGACTCGATCGCCTCGCGATCCAGCACGGTGTACAGCCGGAGGAATCGGCCCACGTCCGCGTCCGAGGCGTTGAGCCAGAACTGGTAGTACGCGTACGCCGACGTGCGCGCCGGTGTGTCCACGGCCTCGCCTGGGCCGGGCGCGCTCAGCCAGATGGCGCCCGACTCGGTCTTGCCGAATTTGGTGCCGTCTGCCTTGGTCACCAGCGGCGCCGTGACCGCGTAGGCGTGGGTCTCCACCCCCTCAGGATCGTCCGCCTCCGCGGCCGCGCGCTTCCGGATCAGGTCGATGCCCGCAACGATGTTGCCGTATTGATCCGACCCGCTGGCCTGGATCGTGACGCCCCGGGTCTCATGCAAGTACGCAAAGTCATACGCCTGCAGCAGCATGTAGCTGAACTCGGTGTAGCTGATGCCCTGCTCGCGGTTGTGCAGCCGCTCGCGCACCGAGTCTTTCTGCACCATCATGTTCACGCTGAAGTGCTTGCCGATGTCGCGCAGCGCGTCGAGGAACGTCAGCTCGCCAAGCCAGTCGAGATTGTTCACGACCTCGGGGGTCCGAAGGCCGAGGTTCGAGAACACGCGATCGAAGATGCCGCGCTGCGCCTCGGTGTTTGCCGCCACTCGATCGATGGTCTGGAGCTGACGCTCGGCCGACTTCCCGCTGGGGTCTCCGATCATCCCGGTGCCGCCACCCGACACCATCACCGGCGTGTGCCCGGCGCGGGCCAGATGCACGAGCATCATGATCGGGATGAGATTCCCGATGGTCAGCGAGTCGGCGGTCGGATCGAACCCGCAGTACGCGATGCGAGGAGATTGGGCGGGGTTGGCGAGGTGCTCGCGCAACGCGTCGCCTCCGGTGGTCTGGTGTAGCAGGCCACGCCAATCGAGCTCGGCAAGGTAGTCATCAATCTGGAGCGCCATGGCGCCAAGCCTAGCGCCTCAGCGAGTCAGCGCGGGCGTCTTGGCGCGATCCGTCCAGCGGGTCATGTCGTCGAGGTCGTCCCAGCCCAGCAGCTCTGCGTGTCCATCGAGTATTGCCGACACGGCCCGCTCGTCGTGACGCAGATCCACGTTGCCAGAATTCGCACGGGTGTCGTCGGCTCTCGCGTCGTAGGTCGTGGCCCAGACCCGATCGTCATCAAGCGTCGGCGGCGTCACGCGGTGATAGCCCTCAGGCTCGGCCAGCCCCAGCTGCGGGTCGTACCACTGCCTGGGAATCCGCGCCGAGGCGAGCGTGAGCAGGCGATCCATGCGTCGCGGCTGGTCGAGCCGGGTGACGACTCCAAACCGGCTCCGCTCGCGGAACCACGTCTCCGGACGCGAGTACGACAGACCGTCATCGCCGCGGCTGTAGGCGCCGCCGACGTAGTCCGCGTTGAGCCCGAGCGTCGAGAAGATCGACAGGTTGTAATCCACGAGGAACTGGCTGGGCGAGGCGCCGCCCTTGCCGTACGCGTCATCGATCGCGACCTCGACCTCATCGTCGAGTATCAAGCTCCGAATCCCGCCCTCGAGATACGACGCGAGCCGCCACGGATACCGCTTCGCGGCCAACGGCGCCAGCACGTCACCCTGCTCGTTCAACACTGAAAAGGAGGGCGACGGTCCGACGAGATCCTGATCGGCGAGCACGCCCGGCAGCACATCGCCTCGGTGATCGTTGGCGTACGCGTGGTATGCGAGCATGACCTGACGAGCGGCCGACATCTCGCGAGCCTGCTCGCCCGCATTCCGAGCTCGATGCAACGCGGGCAGAAGAATGCCGACGAGCAGCGCGACGATCGCGATCACGACCAACAGCTCGATCAGCGTGAAGCCGGATCGACTCGCGGCAAATTGGGGAGGTCGGCGGACCATCTCATCCTTTATTCGTGCTGTTTGACCGGAAGCATTACTGGCAAACGGTTGACAACTCACGTCAGAAGCCTAATCCTCCTCAAACGATCCTGCAACTGAGACTCGATCTCAATAACAGACCCCTCGAACACTCGGCTCGCGACCCCGCGGCCTCGCCCACGGAGAAGAACCGAAATGCCCACCCGATTCGGCATCTTGCCTTCCATGCTCCTCAGCGTGGTGACCGCCTCGCTGGTGCCATCGGCCTTGGGCCAGACCTTTGACTGGGCCGCGCCCAGCTTTGACCGCTGGAACTACCCGTTCAACACCACCCCCGGCGCCAAGCTCGAGGCCTCGGTATTCGGCAACTTTGACCCCGCCTTTGCGACCTCGTTCGACGAGCGCGATGGGCAACTGCTCATCACATTCGATACCGCGGGTCAGATCACTCCAGGACAGGGCGTCTCGGCATACGCCATCGAGAGCGTCACGCTCACCGCGACGACCTCCCGCGATCTGGCGTTCCCCTACGACCCCAGCCCCGATCCCTGGCAGGCCCGGCTGCCCGACACCGATCCCCAGCACATCCCCGATACCGACGCGGGGGACGCGCTGATCGTCTCCGGCACCGGATTCCGCAACGGCTTCGACCCGGCGAGCTACGGCGAGACCGGGACCTACTCCCCGGTCGGCGCTTTCGGCGTTCGGGAGCGCAACGCGTTCGCGCTCTCCTTCGACGACATGGACGCCCCCGTCGATATCTCGAACAACGTGAAAGACTCATTTGACGCCCGCCCGTGGGGCGTGGGCCTGACCGAGGCTGTCGCGCCCGGCGCCAGCGTGCCTGTGGACACAGCGCTCATGTTCGAGGTCGACGTTGCCGACCCCGCGATCGCCGCATATTTCGCTGATGGACTCAACGCCGGGCTGCTCAGCCTGACCATCTCCAGCTCGCTGGAGGGCGCGGTGCAGTCGCCCACGATCCCCGCGCTTTACTGCAAGGAAGACGCGTCGGGCACCCCCGTGACGCTCCAGATCGTGTTGTCGAGCGCGTGCTCACCCGCGGACATC
This sequence comes from Planctomycetota bacterium, assembly GCA_038534175.1. Classification (GTDB taxonomy): domain Bacteria; phylum Planctomycetota; class Phycisphaerae; order Phycisphaerales; family UBA1924; genus JBCBZM01. Next base: position 3,992 of record JBCAXI010000248.1, read on the forward strand.
ACGACGGACGGGAGTTCCAACGGCGAGCCCGACGGCGCCGTCACCCTCAGTGACTTCTCGTTCTTCCTCAGCCTTTGGTCGCTCGGCGATCCCGCCGCGGACATCACGCTCGACGGTGCCTGCGATATTGACGTGGGTGGCGGCGATGGCGTCACGCTCAGCGACTTCTCGTGCTTCCTCGCCACCTGGAGCCTGGGCTGCCCCTGAGTCTCGCATTCGTCCGTACACATCCGCATCGGCGTGATCGCCGTGACAGGAGAGAGAAGATGCATCCACTCGTGTGCCTGAGCGTCACGGCACTGCTCGCGAGCGCCGCCGTCGGCCAAACCGCGCAGTACAACGCCCCCACGTTCGACCGTTGGAACTACCCCTTCAACCTCGACAACGGCGGCCAAGAGACGTTCTCCACGTTCAGCCCGGGTTTCACGCCTGGCAACTTCGACGACCGCGACGCCCAAGTGCTCGTGAGCTACGCCACCGGGGGCGACTTCGCGCCCGGCCTCGGTCCGCAGAACTACATCGTGACCAGCGCGACGGTCACCG
>JBCAXI010000249.1:0-4532 GCA_038534175.1 Planctomycetota bacterium
TGCGATATCGACACCTCGCCATTCGCACGAGTCGGGGATGCCGTTGCCATTGCAATCGAGGGCATCGCCCTGGGCGATCTCGCACGTGTCGTCTCGGCCGTTGGCGTTGCAGTCGTTGTCGATGAGATAGACGCAACGTCCGCTGTCGCATAGATCGACGGTGCAGGGGTCGGCGTCGTCGCAGGCGGCGGCGTCGAGGCACTCGGCGGTATCAACGACGAGGATCTGTCCGCTGTAGAGTTGGCTCTCGGACGGGAAGTTGGTCTCGTACACCCGGAGGTAGTAGACGCCGGCGCTCTCCAGCACGAGATCGCTGATGATCTCGCTCTCACCCAGGGTCGCCGACGCGCTCGTAAAGAGGGTCTGTCCGCCCGAATCGAGCACCTGGAACGCCAGGTCGGCGATCTCGTCGCTGTCGATCTGGTTGCCCGAGCCGCAAGAGCCGCCCTGGTCGGAATCGTCGTAGCGCCATCCGACGGGATGGATCTCGAAATCGATGATGGACGGCGCCGCGATCTCGAAGCGGAAGAAGTCGACCTCGCCATTGGCATCGATGGAGAGGCTGGAGGTGAACACGGGTTGTGGCATGCCGGGCGCGGTCTGAATCGGCAAGGCACCCAGCGACGCCGGCGCGCCGGGCGAGAGGATCCCGAGATCGGTCGCCGAGCCGGTCGAGTTGTCGGGCTCGTTGGGGTCGCCGTAGAGGCGTTGTCCGCCGCGGACGTCGTCGTGCTGGACGCCGTCGAACCCGGTGTTGAGCGTGGGCTCCATGAGCGAGCGGCTGGCCTGCGGGCAGATGTGGGCGAAACCGAGTCCGTGCCCGTGCTCGTGCATGATGGTGTTTCGGAAGAGCCGATCCTCGTTGGCGCTGTTCCACAGATCGGCCGAGTCGAGGACCATATCTGAGTTGGTTGGGAAGCTGTTGTACGCGAGGACGGAGGTTCCGATGAACTTCATACCGATGCGGACGTCGCCTCGATTGGCGTTGCCGGTGGCACCCCAGCCGGCGCCGTCGTCCCAATCATCGGCACCGTTGGTGATGCGCACGTAGTCCATGCCGGTGAGGTCGGCCCATCGTTGGAAGGACTGCTCGAAGCGTCCGATCCAGCGCGCGCGGTCGCCGTTGAATTGGGCGTCGAGCGTGGCGAACAGATTGCTATCGGAGGCGGGCTCCCCAACGCCAGAAGGGATGGTGACGCCGTCGGGAACGAACGACCAGGAGAGTGTGGTGCCGTTGCCCTGAGACGTCCAACTCGTGACGCCGTTGTACCGCAACATGGCCTCTTGGAACATTGCCTCGATCGCTGCGGCGTATCGAGCGGGCACCGGCTCGTCGGGCGCGAAGCAAGCCATGATCGGCGCATCAGATTGGTGAATTCGCGCGATCTTGATGTCGGGCGCTCGGCGCGTGCCGGCTGAGGCGTCGCGGTCGATCCGGGATGCGACGACGGAGCCTCCGATGGCGCATCCGGCGGCGGCAAACAGGAGAATGGCTGGGTGAGACCGACGCAAAAAAGAACCAGGCATGCTTCGGCGTCCTTCGCAGTCGCTGTCCGAGGGCACCACTGCGAGCGCGGCTCGAAGCCGTACCCGTTCGCCTCCAACAGATCGCCAATCGACCCGAGACGCGCCCGGGGCCAGTGTGCCCGAATCGCTCGTCAACGCAACCCAAACATCGGGTCATTTGGTGGCAAACGCACCAGCATGCTGGAGACGTTGAGGTCCAGAGCCGCGTCGGGCTGCGGCGGGAGCAGCGCATTATCATTCTGGCGATGCACCACAACGCAATGAAAGCACACGGGATCGGGCGGCTGGGTTGGATGGGGTGGCTTGGATGGGCGACCGGTGTTGGCGTGCTGCTATCGCCGCTCGGGGGCTGCGACCGCGAGGGTGTCAGCGAGCAACGGGTTGCCAAGGGCCTTGAGCGCGTGCCGGATGCGGAGACACCCGCGCGACAAGAGCCCCAGCAGCCCGACGGGAACACGGCGACGGACGCGAGCGCTGCAGCAGAGTCGCGACCCTGGACCACGCCGGCGGGCTGGACCGAAGACACAGAGCCGAGGCGGATGCGTCTTGCGACCTACCTCGCGCCGGATCCGAGTGGGCCGATCGAGGTCGCCATCACACGCTTCGGCGGGCGGGTTGGGGGAGAATTGGCCAATGTCAACCGCTGGCGCGGGCAGATGGGCCTTGCGAGTGTGGACGCTGGGGGCCTGGACGCGGTGCTCGAGCGATTCACTTCGGCCGGATTCGAGGGGTACCAGACGCGGATCGACTCGGACACGGGCGTGATGCTGGCCGCGGGTGTCTACGAGGCGTCCGCGGATCAGACGTGGTTCGTGCGCACGACAGCGCCAGACGCCGCGACCGCGGATCGCGTCCAATCGGATGTGTTCGGCGTCGCGCGATCGATCGCTGGGCTCGGTGAGTAAGGCGAGCTTCATGCGGCGATGGCTCGATCTTCTGGCGTCTCTGCGACTCACGGTGGCGCTCCTGACGCTGGCGATGGTGCTGATCTTTGTTGGCACGCTCGCACAGACCCAGATGGGCGTGTGGCAAGCCGTCGACGCGTACTTCCGCTCGTGGGTCGCGTGGATCGACCTCGCGCTGCTCACGCCCGGAATGGACGCCGGACCCCGCGTGCCGATTCCGGGTGGTTGGTCGCTCGGTGCGGCGCTGATTGTGAACCTGTTGGCGGCCCACGCGATTCGGTTCAAGGCGACGCGTCGGCGCATCGGTGTGCTCGTGCTGCACGCGGGGCTGATCGTGCTGCTGCTCGGCGAGTTCGTGACCGGCTTCATGGCCGACGAGGGGCTGATGTCGATTGACGAGGGTGCGAGCAGCGCCTTTGTGGAAGATATTCGACGGGCGGAGCTGGTTGTCGTCGATCCGAATGAAGCAGCGCACGACCGCGTCGTATCGGTGCCAGGATGGATGCTGGCTGGGGCCGCGGCGTCGGGTCGGGCGATCACCGATGCCCGTCTTCCCTTCGATATTCGTGTGGGCGAGTGGATGCCCAATGCGGCCTTGTTCCGGGCCGATGGACCGACGCGCGCGACGGAAGGCGTCGGGCTAGAAGCTCGGGCCGAGCAGAGGCCGGGCGTCACTGGAGTCGAAGGGGCGCAGGCCGACACACCCGCGGCGTACGTCAGGCTTTCACGTGACGGTCAGGACCTGGGCGTGTGGATGGTTTCGGCCTCTCTCACCGACGCGCAGCGTGTGGAGGTGGATGGAAGGGCGTTCGGTCTCGCGTTGCGCTATCAGCGGACGTACCTGCCATTCACAATGCGCCTTCGAGACTTCCGCCACGACATGTTCACCGGCACGAGCATCGCGAGGAACTTTTCCAGCGATGTTCGGCTCGTCGATGAACGACGGGGCACTGACCGAGAGGTGCGCATTTGGATGAACCACCCGCTGCGGTACGCGGGGCTGACGTTTTACCAGGCGTCGTACAAGCCCGATGGGGCCGGGACGGTGCTGCAAGTCGTGCGCAACCCTGGGTGGCTGATGCCGTACGTCGCGTGCTGCTTGGTCGGCGGCGGCATGGCGTGGCACTTCGTGCAGACGCTCGTGGGGTTCCTCCGTCGCCGCTCGAAGCATGACCACGCTCGGGCAGCGGGCGTGCTCGGCTCGGCTCGGCGCGGGGCCCGACTGTGGCCATGGGCGGTGGGGGCGGTGGGCGTGCTCCTGGCGTGCGGTGGACTGTTTCGCCCGGCGAGTTCGGACGGGTTTGATACCGGTTCGTTCGCGGCGTTGCCGGTGTCGGCCGGAGGCCGCATCAAGCCGATGGACACCGCCGCACGCTCGATGCTGCTGGTCGCGGGCGGACGTCAGCAGGTTCGCGATGGCGGCGGGACCGTGTCGGCGCCGGAATACCTCTTGCATCTGGTCTCCTCGCCGGAGAAAGTCGCCGATCTCCCCGCGGTCAGGGCGGATCATCCCGGTGTGCTGGCGTTGCTCGGCCTGGGCCCCGAGGAAGGCGGGCGCTTGGCGCTCTCTGCGATCGAGCCACATTGGGCGGAGGTGGTCGGGCAATCGCGTATGGCCTCCGGCGTCGAGCCGCGGGACCGCGACGGATTTCAGCGGGCCGTCTTGCAGTTGCACCAGCGTGTGAACACGGTCTTGGCGCACGCTCAGATGCGGGCGCCGTACACGGTGCCGCCGATATCGGCCGAGGGCGATTGGCGCCCGTTCCACGAGGCGTTTCTCGATGAGCGTGACGCGTCGACGCCGCATCCCGGTGTGGCGTTCTTTGGCGCGATGATGAGTGCGGCGAACGCGGGCGACGTCGATGCGTTCAACGGCGCCGTCGCCAGCTACACCGAGCTGCTCGAGGCGTCGATGCCTGAGGTCATGCGTCGCATGCGGCTGGAGGTGCTGTTCAATCGCGCTTCGATGTTCACCGGCGCGACCGCGGTGTACGTGCTGGCGTTCGTGGGCGTGTGCGTGTCGTTCATGCTCCGATCGCGGGGCGGCGAGGGCCCTTGGGCGGAGCGGTTGCGTGTTGGCTCTCTCGCGCTGCTCGGTGT
>JBCAXI010000250.1:0-4525 GCA_038534175.1 Planctomycetota bacterium
CGATGCGGCTCGGCGTCTCGACGCCGAGGGCTGGCAGGTGGTCACTCGCTCGGGCCGAGAGCGCACGGAGATCGACGCCGTCGGCTGGGCACGCCAAGTCGAGACGCTCGGCGCCGGCGAGATTCTGTTGACGAGTTGGGACCGGGACGGCACTGGCGACGGTTACGACCTCGCGTTGCTTCGTGCTGTGTCGAGCGCATCGACCCTTCCTGTGATCGCCTCGGGGGGAGCGGCTGGATCCGAGCACATGGTCGACGCGTTCAACGCGGGCGCCGACGCGGTGCTGGCGGCGTCGATCTTCCACGACCAGCACACGACCATCGGCGCGGTGAAAGCATCGCTCTCTCAGAGTGGAATGGAGGTTCGGTTGTGATCATCCCGTCAATCGATCTGATGGATGGGCAGGCCGTACAGCTCGTCGAGGGACGCGAGAAGGTCTTGGACGCGGGGGATCCGGGGCCGATCGCCGATCGATTCGGTCTTGTGGGCGAGGTCGCGGTCATCGACCTCGATGCTGCGCTCGGCCGAGGCTCGAATGAGGGCGTGATCCACGCGTTGCTTGAGCGGGCCCCGTGCCGCGTGGGCGGCGGCATCCGCGATGTCGAAACGGCGATCCGCTGGCTGGACGCGGGCGCACGCCGCGTCATCCTCGGCACCGCGGCGCGTGAGGAGATTCTCCGCGAGCTGCCTCGAGAGCGTGTGATCGCGGCGCTCGATGCCCGTGATGGCGAGATCGTCACCGAGGGCTGGACGAAGCCCACGGGACGGGGCGTGGAGGAGCGCATCGAGGAACTGCGTGAGCATGTCGGCGGCTTTCTTATCACGTTCGTCGAGCGCGAGGGGCGGCTCGGCGGGTTCGAGCCCGAGCGTGTCCGGCGTCTGGCGGCGTTGGCCGGCGATGCGCGTCTCACCGTCGCCGGCGGCGTGCGCAGCCCGGACGACATCGCGATGGCCGACGCGGCCGGGGCCGACGCGCAGGTGGGCATGGCGCTCTACACGGGCGTGTTCGATCTGGCCGACGGATTCTGCGCTCCGCTCCGCTCCGATCGCGCCGACGGGCTCTGGCCGACCGTGGTCACCGACCCGGGAGGGCGCGCGCTTGGTCTGACGTACTCGAGTCCCGACTCGGTTCGGGCGGCGATCGAGCGTCGCCGGGGTGTCTATTACTCGCGGTCGCGAGACGAGATCTGGGCGAAGGGTGAGACCTCGGGTGACACGCAGGCGCTGCTCCGTATCGAAACTGACTGCGATCGCGACGCACTTCGGTTCGTCGTTCGTCAGTCCGGCGGGGGGTTTTGCCACCTCGGCAAGGATACCTGCTTTGGTGCGCTCGATGGCGTGGCCGCGCTAGATCGCTCGATCGACACGCGCTTACGGCAAGCGCCCGAGGGCTCGTACACGGCGCGTCTGGTGCGCGAGGCTGGGCTGCTCGAGAGCAAGCTCTTGGAAGAGGCCAAGGAGCTGATCGATGCCGAGTCGCCCGAGCATGCCGCCCAGGAGGCCGCGGACGTGTGGTACTTCGCCAATGTCGCGGCCCGCGCCCGCGGGGCCTCGCTCGAGATGGTCGAGCGGGCGCTCGATGATCGAACATGGCGTGTGACGCGACGCAAGGGCGATGCCAAGCCAGGGAACCCGTGATGAGCGACGTACAGCATCAGGCGCTGCGGCGGTTGGACGCGAGCGAGGTTCGGCGAGAGGCTCGGCCGCCGGTCGATGCGGAGACGCTCGTCGCCGCGCAGGACATCGTGGAGCGTGTGCGGCGCGAGGGACTGCCCGCGGTGCGCGAGTTGGCCGAGCGATTCGGCGAGCGCACGCCAGATGCGCCGCTCTATCTCGACCGATCAGACTTATGGTTGCACTGGCAAGCGCAGAGCGAAGAGACTCGCGGCGTGCTCGAACGCGTCGCCAGCCGGATCGAGGCGTTCGCCCGCGCGCAGCGTTCGGCGATCGCCGAGGTTGACATCGCGATCGATGGAGGGCGTGCGGGGCACACGATCGAGCCTATCGCCGCGGCCGGGTGCTACGCGCCGGGTGGGCGCTATCCGCTTCCCTCGACCGCGCTCATGACCGCGGTCACGGCGCGGGTCGCGGGCTGCGAGCGTGTGGTCGTCGCGTCGCCCGCGGCGCATCCGCTGACCTGCGCGGCCGCGTACGTCGCCGGCGCAGATGGCGTGCTCGCGATCGGTGGCGCCCACGCGATCGCCGCGCTCGCCTACGGCTTCGAGGGCTTCGACCAATGCGATGTCATCGTTGGGCCGGGCAACCGCTGGGTGACCGCCGCCAAGCAGCTTGTCTCTGGCGTCGTCGGCATCGACATGCTGGCGGGTCCTTCGGAGTTGCTGGTGATCGCGGACGCATCGGCCGACGCGGATGTCGTGGCCGCCGATCTGCTCGCGCAGGCCGAGCACGACACCGACGCCTCGGCCGTGCTGGTTTCTACGTCCAGCGAGCTGGTTGAGGCGGTCGATCGCGCGATCGCTCGCCGGCTCGCCGAGCTGCCGACCGCCGAGACCGCGCGCGTGGCATTGCAAAACGGCTTCGCGTGCGTCGTGCCCGATCTCGACGCGGCGTGCCGGGTCGCCGACTGGATCGCGCCCGAGCACCTCGAGATCCTCACCGAGGACCCGGATCGGATTGCGAGCAAGATCCGCAACGCGGGGGGCGTGTTCATCGGTGCCCGCTCGGCGGAGGTGTTTGGGGACTACGGCGCCGGGCCCAACCACACGCTGCCCACGGGCGGCACCGCTCGCTTCCAGGCGGGGCTGTCGGTCACGCACTTCCTTCGCCTGCGCACGTGGCTTCGCATGGCTGACGCGGAGGGCGCCGTTGCGTCGGATGCTCAAGGGCTCGCCGAGCTGGAGGGCCTCGCCGGGCACGCCGCGTCGGCTCGGGCGCGTCGGTCGGTCTGAGCCTTCCGCTCGCGATACGCTCTTCTTCCGGCGAGGTGCCGATGGAGGGCGGCCGATGTTCATGCGCATGCTGTACGACGAGGGGCTCGCCCAGGCGACCTATCTGATCGGCTGCCCCGCCGCGGGCGAGGCGATCGTGATCGATCCGCTGCGGGACGTCGATCGGTACATCGACACCGCGGCGGCCGAGGATCTGCGCATCACCAAGGTCACCGAGACGCACATCCACGCGGACTTCCTATCGGGGGTTCGCGAGCTGGCGGAGCGCGTGGGGGCGGAGGTACTGCTCTCGGGCGAGGGTGGCGAGGCGTGGCAATACGAGTGGCTGCACGACCGGATTGGCGGCGGCTCGTATGACCATCGTGTGCTCAAAGATGGGGACCGCATCGAGATCGGCGCCGTGGAGCTACGAACGCTGCACACGCCGGGGCACACGCCCGAGCATCTCTCGTTTGTGGTGCGTGACCGCGGGGCCGGGGCCGATGAGCCGATGGGGATCCTCACGGGCGACTTCGTGTTTGTGGGTGATCTCGGGCGTCCCGATTTGCTAGAAACGGCGGCGGGACATCAGGGCGCGATGAGGCCTGCAGCGCGGCGCCTGCACGCCTCGGCGGCGCGGCTGGCTGAGCTTCCCGACTTCGCGCAGGTCTGGCCCGGTCACGGTGCCGGGAGCGCCTGCGGCAAGGCGCTCGGCGGCGCTCCCACGAGCACGATTGGCTACGAGCGCCGGTTTAACCCCGCGCTCGCATTGGTGGGAGACGAGGATCGATTCGTCGATGAGATCCTTGAGGGACAGCCCGAGCCGCCGCTGTACTTCGCTCGCATGAAGCGCCTGAACAAGCAGGGCCCGCCCGTGCTTGGGGCGATGGCGGCGCCGACCCGGCTCGCGGGGGAGACGCTCGCGTCGCTGGACGCGGCGCGTGCCACGCTGGTGGACGTGCGCCCCTGGGAGGCGTTCCGCGACGGGCACGCCGCGGGGTCGCTGTCGTTTCCGCTGATCCGGTCATTCTGTACCGACGCCGGTTCGATGCTCGACCCGGAGCAGGAGTTGTATCTGATTGCCGACGCCGCGGAGGCGGGCCTCGCTGTGCGAAAGCTCGGCGTCGTGGGGCTCGATCGAGTGCGTGGCTGGTTCGATCCCTCCGACATCGCCGGCCATCTCACCGAGACGATCAACGAGGTCGACGTGGCGACCGCGCGCTCGATGCTCGAACGAGGCGAGGTGCGGCCGCTTGATGTGCGTCGCGCCGCCGAACTCGCCGATGGGACGATCGCCGACGCCACGCACGTCGTCCACACCCAGCTCGCGGCGAGGCTCGACGAGGTCGATCGCGATGGAACGTGGTTGGTGTACTGCCGAACCGGCAAACGCTCCGCGCGGGCCGCGGCGTTGCTGCAACGAGCGAAACGCGACGTGGTGAACCTCGAGGGTGGTTTCGCCGAGTGGAGCCGCCAGGTCCCCACGCCGTCGAGTTGAGACGCCGTCAACGCGGGGTGACCGAGGCAAACGGCAAGGACGCCGTTCGTGTTGGAAGTTCATCAGGTTTCGAGCCGTGTCTTGGCCGCGGTTCACTCGAGCGGCCGGGCCCTTTTCGAGTCCAAGTCAGTGTGCCATG
>JBCAXI010000251.1:0-4517 GCA_038534175.1 Planctomycetota bacterium
ATCGTGGACGGCGAGCACAAGGGCCGGCTGCTGTGGGCCCGTCTCAACCTCGACAACCCCAGCGAGACGGCGGTGAAGATCGCTCGCGGGCAGCTCTCGGCGCTGTGCCGGGCGGTCAACGTGCTCCAGCCGCGGGACTCGCTCGAGCTCCACAACATCCCGCTGGTGATCAAGGTCGGCGTGAAGCGCCGCGACGACACCGGCGAGTTCATCAACGAGGTGAAGGGGTTCGCCCCGCGCGGCGGCGGCTCTGGCGGCACCCCGTCGAGCAACGGCGTCGCCCCGCGTCCGGCCGCGACCGCCGGGAGCACACCGCCCTGGAAGCGTTGATCGATCACCCGCTGCCGAGGCGAAGCCACGGATGGCTGACGCGACCGTGCATCTCACCCTTCCCTGGCCGCCGAGCGTCAACCGGTACTGGCGGTCGGTGCCGATGGGGCGTGGCAAAGGTGTGCGGGTGCTGATCAGCCGCGAGGGCCGGGTGTTCCGCACGGACGCGGTCGCCCGGCTCGCGCGGTTCCGGCGGCGGGCTCCGCTGTCCGGCCGTCTCGATGTCCGCATCGAGCTGTGCGCCCCAACGCGGCGCGCCCTCGACATCGACAACCGGCTCAAGGCGCTGCTCGACGCGATGCAGCACGCCGGCGTCTACCGCGACGACGGCCAGATCGACCGGCTGCTGATCGAGCGGGGCCCCGTGACGCGCGGCGGGCTGGTGCGCGTCGCGATCTCCGAACTGAACCCATGAAAGAACCAACGAGCATGACACCAACCAGCGAACTGCAGAACCTGCAAGCCGGACCCGTGCCTCGTGAACCCGCGCTGCGAGCGACCACCGACTGCATCGGCGGCCCGATCCGGTCTCGGCCGAGCAGTCCCGATCCGGCGTGGACGACCGACGAACAGGCCGACGGCTACTGGGCGAACGTGGTCCGCGCGTACGAGGAGGGCCCAAGCAGCTGAGGCCCTACCAGCGCGAGGCGGTGGATCGCGTCTACGCACACCTCCGCGAGCGGGATGACAACCCGTGCGTCGTCATCCCGACGGGCGGGGGCAAGACTCCGGTGATCGCGACGATCTGCCGCGACGCCGTGGAGCTCTGGAACGGACGCGTGCTGATCCTCGCCCACGTGAAGGAACTGCTCGAGCAGGCGGTCGAGAAGATCCGCGCGATCGGGCCCGACCTGCCGCTGGGCGTCTATTCGGCCGGGCTTAAGCGGCGGGACACCGAGTACGCCGTCACGGTCGCGGGCATCCAGAGCGTCTGGAAGCGGGCGTGCGACCTGGCCAACGGGGGCGGTGCGTTCGACTTGATCCTGATCGACGAGGCGCACATGGTGCCCGCCGAGGACGACGGCATGTACCGGCGGTTCATCGCCGACATGCGGCGGATCAATCCGCACGTCCGGATCGTCGGCCTCACCGCGACGCCGTACCGGCTCAAGACCGGCGAGATCTGCGGGCCCGACAACATCCTCAACGACATCTGCTACGAGGTCGGCGTCCGCGAGCTGATCGCGCAGGGGTACCTGTCGCCGCTGCGCACCAAGGCCGGCGCGACCAAGGCCGACACCACGGGGCTGCATGTGCGCGCTGGTGAGTTCGTCGCCGGCGAGGCCGAGGACCTGATGGACGACGACGTCCTTGTCGAAGGCGCGTGCGCCGAGATCGCCGAGGAGACGCGGGGCCGCGCGGCGACCCTGATCTTCGCGACGGGCATCAAGCACGGGCGGCACATCCAGTCGGTGCTGCGCGAGCGGCACGGGATCGAGTGCGGGTTCGTGTCGGGCGAGACGCCGGCCGGCGAGCGCGCCGAGATCCTGGGGCGGTTCCGCTCGAGCGAGCTGCGGTACCTCGCGAACGTCAACGTCCTCACGACCGGGTTCGACGCCCCGCACATCGACTGCGTGGCGCTGGTGCGGCCGACAATGAGCCCCGGGCTGTACTACCAGATGGTCGGGCGTGGCTTCCGGTTGCACCCCGGCAAGGACGACTGCCTGGTGCTCGACTTCGGCGGCAACGTGCTGCGGCACGGGCCCGTCGACGCGGTGCGCGTGGCGACCGACGACCGCGGCGAGGGCGGCGAAGCGCCGGCCAAGGAGTGCCCGTCCTGCCGGGCGCTGATCGCGGCGGGCTACCAGGCGTGCCCCGAGTGCGGGCACGAGTTCCCGCCACCGAACCGGTCCAAGCACGACCCCAAAGCGTCGGACGAGGGCATCCTCACCGGGCAGGTCACGCGCACCGAGCACGAGGTCGCGGACACGACGTACCACATCCACTGGAAGCGGCACGACCCGGGCGCAGCGCTGACGATGCGCGTCGAGTACGAGGTTGGCATCGGGCAGGTGTGCCGCGAGTGGGTCTGCTTCGACCACGAGGGGTACGCGCGAACCAAGGCCGAGGCGTGGTGGCGGGCGAGGTCGGTCGAGCCCGTTCCCGAGTGCGTCGAGGAAGCGGTCGAGCTCGCGAAGGCCGGGGCTCTGGCTCCGACGCACGCGATCACCGTCGAGAAGAAGGCCGGCGACAAGTTCGACCGGGTCGTGCGGCACCGGCTCGGCGACAAGCCGACGCGGCTGGACGACCCGGACGCGGCGCCAACGTCCTCGACACCAGCCTCCGAAGCGTGGCGCGACATCCCGCTGGACGAGATCCCGTTCTGATGGCTAGCGACGCTTCCAGTCTGCTCGACGCTGCCCGCTGGTACCACCGCCGTGGATACGCGCCGATCCCGCTGCCGGCGGGCGAGAAGCGACCGGCAATCCGGGGTTGGAACGCGCTGAGGCTGTCCGAGGACGACCTGTCCCTCCACTTCAACGGCACCGGCAACATCGGGCTGCTGCTGGGCGAGCCATCCGGGTGGCTGGTCGATGTTGATCTGGATTGTGACGAGGCCGTCGAACTCGCCGAGCAGTATCTGCCGCCAACCGGGGCGGTCACGGGGCGGCCGAGCCGGCCGGGTTCACACCGCTGGTACGTCTGCGAGCACGGCACAACCATTAAACATAAGGACCCGGCGACGGGATCGATGGTCGTCGAGCTGCGGTCGACCGGCGCTCAGACCGCGGTCGGGCCGAGCGTGCATCCCGACGGCGAGGCGTACGACCCGCTCGAAGGTGAGCCCGCTGTCGTCCCCGCGGCGATGCTGGCAGCGTGCGTGAAGGCGCTCGCCGACGCCGTGATAGAGCGTCCGCACGGGTCACCTTCGGCGCACGCAGCCGCGCGCGCCGAGCCGCGTTCGCCACCGAACCTCGACCTCGTCGAACGCCGAGCCGCCGCGTACCTCGACGCCATGCCAGCGGCGATCTCAGGCCAGGGCGGGCACGGACGGACCTACGCCGCGGCAACGGCGCTTGTCCACGGGTTCGAGCTCGACCATGAGGCGGCGTTGCGGATGCTGCTGGAGCGGTACAACCCGCGCTGCGACCCCCCGTGGTCGGAGAAGGAACTCCAACACAAGGTCGAGGACGCGGCGTCCAAACCGCACGACCGGCCACGGGGATGGCTGCTCGAATCGGACTCGCCCGCACCCGGTACGGCCGGCGTCGACATCTCCGCGCTCATCGCCACGGCTCCGACGCCAGAACCAGAGACCAATGCAGCCAACCTAGCGGACCCTGGGCCGATGCAGCCGGAGCTACTGCGTCTGCCCGGGTTCGTCGGCGAAGTCATGGACCACTGCATGGCCGGGGCTCCCTATCCGAACCAGACGCTCGCGTTCTGCGGGGCGCTCTCGCTGCTTGCGATGCTGGCCGGCCGAAAGGTCCGCGACCCCGGCGACAACCGCACCAACATCTATCTGCTCGGCCTCTCGCACTCTTCGGGCGGCAAGGACTGGCCCCGCAAGGTCAACACACAGGTGCTTCAGCGCGTCGGCCTTGCCGGCAGCCTCGGCGAGCAGCTCGCGTCCGGCGAGGGCATGCAGGACGCGCTGCTCTCGACGCCCGCGATGCTCTTCCAGACCGACGAGATCGACACTCTGCTCCAGTCGATGAAGCGGGCCCGGGACGCCCGGTACGAGTCGATCATGGCGACATTGCTGACGATGTACTCGTCGTCGAACTCGGTCTACCCAATGCGCCGGCGGGCGAACAACCCCGACCCCGGCGTGATCGACCAGCCGTGCCTGGTGCTCTTCGGCACCGCGATCCCGAACCACTACTACGCGGCACTGTCGGAACGCATGCTCACCAACGGGCTCTTCGCCCGCATGATCGTGCTCGAGTCCGGGAGGCGCCCGCCCGGGCAGGAGCCGGGCATCCTCGACCCGCCTGAGCGCGTCGTCGAGACCGCGGCCTGGTGGGCCAACTTCCGGCCTGGCACCGGCAACCTCGCCGACGCCCATCCTGTGCCCAAGACCATCGCGCACACGGCGGAGGCCAAGCGGTTGCTCATCGAGCTTCGGCTCGACGCCGAGCGGTCGTACTCCGAGGCCGAGGCGAAGTCCGACGCCGTCGCGACGACCGTCTGGGGCCGCGTCAGCGAGAACGCCCGCAAGCTCGCCCTGCTCTACGCGATCAGCG
>JBCAXI010000252.1:0-4515 GCA_038534175.1 Planctomycetota bacterium
GATCACCGGATCGGTCGAGATCACACGCCCTCGAAGCACGAGGCGATCACGAGAGCCGTGCGGCAAGCCCGCGCCGAGGCGGAGGTCATGGCGAGCGCGGCCGGCGGCACGCTCGGGCCCGTCATCATGCTGCAATCCAGAGGCGGCTCGACACGCTCGCTCGGCGGCGGCGCGCTCTACGCCGCACGGAGCGCTCCCAGCTCGGCCCCCGTAGAGAGCGGGCTTCTGACGATCACCGGATCGGTCGAGATCACGTTCGCGTTTGAGCCGAACTGACGCTCTCTCTTGGGGCTAGGTGCTAGGGTCGCTGCTGCGGATAGATGATCACGCGATCGTGCACCAGCACAAGAATGTCGTCGTGTCCGTCGTCGGTGAAGTCGGCGACGATCGCGCCGGAGGGCTCGAACTCGCGCTGGTCACCGCCCTGGAAGAGACGCGACTCGAACACCTTGAACTCCGTCGCCTCGAACAACCTCCGCGAGGCGCTGAGCGTGAGCACCTGGCACATCTGCTCGCCGGCGTCGAGTATGACAAGGTCGGGGTAGCCGTCGCTGTTGACATCGCCGACCTCGATCTCGTGCTCGAGCCGGTTCTCCTCGTCGGATCGGTAGATCGCGACTTCTCGGAGCGTGCGGCGGGCGCCGCGACGCGGCACGACCGCGTAGCCGTCGCTCCCGACCGCGAGCACCGCGCGAGCCCCACCCTGCCCGAAGGGGCCCTCAATGATGCGTCCCAACTCGACGCCGCGAACGCGCAGCTCCGCGTCGTCGCGCCGCCAGTCATCACCCGCGCGCTCGAAGGTCACGAGCCGCCCGCGGGCCGCATCGGCCGCGAGGAACTCCTGATCACCCAGACGCGTGAGCCCGACAAACCGAGTCGAGGGGTCTGGGTCGTTGTCCTGGTCGACCACCCTCCAGCCGCCCGGCGCGCTCTCGGAGGGTGCGTCATACGCCACCGATCGCAAGAAGTTGTCGGTCGCGAAGAGCAGCTCGGCGTAGCCGTCGTTGTCGGCGTCGTGCACGATCGTGTTCGTCGGACCGGCGGAGGAGACCAGCCCGAATTGTGGCATATCGTCGGACTGCACGACCCGATCGAACCCACCCGCCGCGCCGCCCATGACCATGATGAGTGGCTCGCCCGGCGTCAGCAGCAGCAGGTCATGGTGGCCGTCGCGGTCCACGTCGAGAGCGCGCACTGCTTCGGGCGTCTTGGAAACGCGTTCGAGCTCGAGCGCGATCGGCTCGCGCTGCGTCGACGAGGGGAAGTGCACCTCAAGAAACAGATCGCGCCGCTTGCGGACCATGACCGCCACCGCGGGCCCGCTGGTGCCGAGCTCAATGTGCGAGAGCGACTCGGGCGTGCCGCCGCCGGTGCGCAACGCGATCGGTGCGGGGAACGTCAGGCCGCCACCCGGAGCCACGCGCGACACCCCCACCGCGTTCTCGGCCTCCGACAGCACGAACACACCCATCGTGTCCTCCCGATCGGACGTCGGCCAACGCCCGGCGGCGATCGACTGCGGGCCCTTGAACGTGGGGAACTCGACGCCCGGGCCGGCGCCGTCCGAGGCGCCGAACGCCACGACGAGCGCGTTCGCATTCGGGCGGGTCATCAGCAGATCATCGAAGCCATCGAGATCGAGATCGCTCGCGAGCAGCACGCCCGAGCCATCGGGGAAGGGCGCGACCTCGGCCTGGGTCTCCACGTCGGGCGAGGGGTCCCGCGTGGTCACGAGGTCGTACAGAATGACCCGTCGGCTGCCCTGCTCGATCACGGCGATCGAGGCCGCGTCCCGCCCGTCCACGCGGACCGGCTCGACCTCAATGAGATTGGGCATCTCGAAGCGGAGCTCGGCCGGAAACGCCGCGGACATCGGGCGCGAGCGATCGACACCCGGGCGCTGGAGCCAGACACGCAGCGGCGCGTCGTCCGTCGGCACGGCCGTGAGCACGTCGTGGAGCCCGTCTCCGTCGTAGTCCTCGACGAACACGGCCCGCACCGGGGCCGCGGGCGCGATGGGCTGGGCCGGGCCGAGTTGGCCCGCCGCCCCAATGGGGATCAGCGTGAGCCGCTGCTCGACGATGCACGCGATGGCGGGGCGCCCGTGCTCGTCTCGCACGACCTCCATCGCCGCGGGCGTGGCCTGCAACTCGGGGAGCCGTTTGGTGGCGGCGACCTGGAATCGCCCCGGCTCGGGCTGACGGAGCGAGACGAGCACGCCCGACCCGCGCGAGCCGTACACCAGATCGAGACGCTCGTCTCCATCAAGATCCATGGCGAGGAGGGCGTCCACGCGGTGCCGCACCGAGACGTCGACGCGATCGAAGTATCGGCTGGGCCGAATCTCGTTCACGCGGACGTCGCGTTCGAGTTCGGCGTCGGTGCGAGGCCGCTCGCGCAGTGTGTGGATCTCGATGCGGCTCTTGCGGTTGTTCGCGATCGCGATGTCCGGTCGCCCGTCGCTGTTGAAGTCACCGTGGGTGACCGGCCCGGCGCCGTCATCCACGACGATGATCCGCTGCTCGTCGAAACCGAAGTACGACGCGAGGGACTCGTCGGTCTGGGCCGTCGCGATCGGCGCGATCGGCCCAAGCACGCTCGCAACCAGCACGTTTGCAACCGGCATGTTTGCAACCGGCATGTTTGCAACCAGGGGAAGGCGTCGGAGGAAAGAGAACATCGGGGCTCCATCTCGTGCGGATACAGGCACGGGCGTCGGTTCAGACTTGAGTACGGGAGGCCGATCAGATCGAGGGCGCCCGCGGGTCGTTCGTAGACTCTACCGCCAAGATTTGTGCAAGATTCCGCCACAATGGCCCCGGTGCGCCGAGCACCACGAAACGGAGAGCGAGCATGCGCCCCGCCACCATCCAACGTCTCCGAGCTCTGGTCGCCCTCGCGTGCGGCTGCGCGGCCGCTGGTTTCGCGATCGCGCGCTCGAGCGGTTCCGAGCCGACCGACAGCGCGACGATCTCGTTTGAGGACGGCCGCGTGGTCACGGCCCCCATACTCAAAGAATCGCCCGACACCCTCTGGCTCGACCTGGGGTTTACCGTGCTCGAGGCCCCACGGGCGTCCGTGGTGTCGATCGAGCGGGCCGCCGCCGAGGCGCCCCGCTCGGACTCCATCGATCTGTTCACGACCGCCTCGAGCCTGCCCGAGCGCACGCCAAAGGCCCTCTCCGAACGCTATGGCCCAGCGGTGATCAAGATCAGCACGCCCAGCGGCCTTGGCTCGGGGTTCATCATCCGCGCCGACGGATACGCGATCACCAACGCCCACGTCGTGCAAGGCGAGCGTCGAATCCGAGCCACCGTGTTCGAAGAGGGCGAGAACGAGATGCGGCGCCTGCTGATCGAGGAGGTCGAGCTCATCGCGGTCAACAACCACCTCGATCTGGCGCTCATCCGACTCGAGCACCCGCGAGGCGAGACATTCCCCACTGTCTTTGTGCAGGGGGAAGAGACCTTGGCCGCGGGGCAGGAGGTCTTCGCGATTGGCGCGCCGCTGGGGCTCGATCGCACGCTCTCCACAGGCGTGATCGCGACCACGCAGCGCAACTTCGAGGGCATCACGTACATCCAGACAACCGCGCAAATCAACCCTGGCAACTCGGGCGGCCCACTCTTCAATACCAAGGGCGAGGTCATTGGCGTGGCGAATATGAAGATCCCGATGGGCGAGGGGCTCGGATTCGCGATTCCCGCACGCTATCTGCGCGATTTCATCCGCAACCGCGACGCGTTCGCGTACGACGAGGAGAACCCCAACTCGGGCTACAACTACAACGAGCCTCCCAGCCGAGCGGCCTTCGACACGCCGCCGATGCTCAATGACGCCTCTGGAACTCGCTGAGATTGCCGGTGTCTGATTCTCGCCCCGCGGCCCGAACGCTTGGGGCGCTTGTACTAAGAATGCCCTTGAGATCATCGCACCTGAAAGGAACCCATATGTCGCTCCGCGCATCCGCTCGATTCTGGACCCTGCTGGCGATGGGCTCCGCCGCGAGCCACGCCAAGGCGGAGGCGCCGGGCATCCTCTCCATCGCCCCCGACACCGCGTGGCTGGTGCTGCACGCGCCCGACGCCAGCGTGTTTCTTGATCCGGATCCAGAGTCATCGACGCTCGGTCGGTTGCTCGCGGATGACGACGTCCGCGCGTTCTTGGACGATCGGTTTAATGACGCGCGAGAGATGATCGAGGAACGGGCCGAGCTGCTCGAGCTCGACCCCGACGATCTGCCGCTGCCGACCGGATCCCTCGGGCTGGCGCTGATCGATCGCGGCGGCCGCGAGTCCTGGGCGATCGACGACGCGTCGGTGCAAGACGTCCTCATGTGGGCGGACTTCGGCGACGACGTCGACGAGGCCACGGAGGCCCTCGATCGCATCATCGACCGCGCGATCGAGGATGACGGCGCCGAGTTTGAGGAATCCGAGATTGACGGTATTGAGCTGGTCACGCTCATCCAGCCCGGACCGAGCAAGGACGAGCTCGCCGAGCTCGAGCCGTGGC
>JBCAXI010000253.1:0-4512 GCA_038534175.1 Planctomycetota bacterium
GGTGGAGCTGGATCGCGTCGCGCGCCACGGGCGTCATGTGCTTCGAGACGCGCTCGTCGATGTGGTCCGCCAGTCCCTGGGTTGGGTCGGTCGGGATCGTCGCGTTGTAGCGCTGGCGGACCGCGGTCTTGTCCTGCCCGACCATCACCATGAAGGGCCCCTCGCCGAGCTTGAAGGCGTCGGCCCGGTCGCCGGGCGGGGCGAGCTGTCGGCGGACCATCAGCTGATCGTGCGGGATGCGCTCGATGAGCCACTCACCATCGAAGGCGAGCTCGCGGATTTCTTGTTGCAGGCGCCGATCGATCTGGAGTGAGTCGAAGCGCAGTCCAAAGGCGCGTCGTGGCGGCGCCTCGGGTTGGGCGAGGCGATCGGCCCGCGACCGCGTGTCGGTCACGATCAGCGCGCGGCCCTTGCGGCTCTCGAGGCTGTCGGCGATGAGAAAGAGCTTGGTGTAGTTCACGTCGAACGAGACGCGGTCGAGCGCGTTCGTCGCGGCTTGGGTCGCGTCCATCAGATCGTCGGGCGAGGCGAAGGCTCGCGGAACCGATGGCGGCGTCGCTCGCGGCGCCATTGGGGGCGGGGCTTGGGGCGGAGCCGGTTGCACCGCCAGCGCCGCGACGGCGGCGAGCAGCAAGGCGATGAGCGTGGTCACGGTTCGGCTCCCTTCAACGGGTCATCGATCCGGGCGGGGCGGTTGTTCCAGATCGTGCTGTGCAGTGTTACCGGGATGGAGCGCCGGGGATGTCGCGCTCGGGTCGGTGCCGTGACGATGGGGTGACCGGCCTTGCGATGGGTCACTCTTGGGTGGGGCGGTCCCCGACACCACGGTCGGCGAGAAAGTCGCGCAAGATGGCGGCCGCGGCGAGGGCGTCGCGCTTGCCTTTTTTCTGGCCGTGGGTCATGCCGGTGCGGGCCATCTCCCAGTCGGCCTGGACGCTGGTGAGGCGTTCGTCCTGGAAGTGGATGGGTCTTCGGCATCGGGCGCTGAGACGGGCGCCGAAGGCGCGGACGAGCTTGGACCGGTGGCTCTCCTCGCCGGACATGTGGATGGGCAGGCCGATGACGAGCTCGCCCGGCTCTCGGTGGGGGTCCATGCCGAGGTGCTCGTCGGCGGCGCGGCCGAGGGCCTCAAGCAGGAGCACGCCGTCGCGGTTCTGGAATGGAGTCTCGACGACGCCGACGGGCGAGACAAGCCCGGTCTCGTCGTCGCCGAGGGCCAGGCCGGTGCGTTTGTCGCCGAGATCGACGCAGAGGTAGCGCATCGGAAGTTGTTGTACCGGGTTCGGGGGCCGAGGGCGAGGGCCCGCGTCGAAACCGCCCGCGATAGGCTCTGAGCATGTCGAGCCCGCAAGCCCGAGACGTGATCCGATTTGAGCGAGACGGGGCCGTGCTCTACGGCGTCATCGAGACCGCGCTGCTCATGGGCGAGGACGCCCGCGGCGTCAACGATGTCGTGATCGACGAGGCCCAGGGCCCGTCGGCCGACGCGAGGCTCGTGGCGATCGATCTGTCGCGCGTGACCAACATCAACAGCGTCGCGATCGGCGTGCTGGTCTCGATCAAGCTCTCAATGGAGCGGATCGGCAAGCGGTTCGCACTTGTGGGCGCGGCGGGGCCGATCCGCGAGCTGCTGAAGGTGACGAACCTGACAGCGGTGTTCGAGACCTACAGCACGCGCGAGAGCGTGCGGGTCGATTAGGTGCTGTTGGATGGGCTAGCGGCCCGAAACGGTAACGGAGCTGAGCGCGTCCGCGACGCCGTGATAATGGTTGCCTGTCGGTGGCGGCTTGTTAACGGCGGTCGATCTCGGTTCAAGAACAGAACGTGGCAACAGCCCAACCGACTGCGCTACCCGGCGTTGCCTACTTGAGCCCATCCCCAACCTCCGCGTGCAACAGCTTGAGATCCTGCGCACGCTCGCGCGGCATGACGAGTGTCGCCTCGGCGGTGTGGATGACGATCAGGTCTTCGCAGCCGAGCAGGGCGAGTGTGTGGCCTTGCTCGTTGCCGACGATGAGGTTGTTCTTGGCGTCGTGGGTGACGACGTCGCCGGCGCCGCTGGTGCGGTTGCCGTTGGTGTCGGGCTTGAGCGTCTCGGCGTAGCTGGGCCACGAGCCGACGTCGAGCCAGCGGACGTCCATGGAGACGGCGCAGATGGTGGCGCCCGGGTCGGCGTTGGCGGGTTCCATGAGGCCGTAGTCGACGCTGGTCTTGTGCAGCGTTGGGTAGACGCGCTCGAGGATTTCTCTTTGCTTGGGCGTGTCCCATGCATCGGCGATCTCGCGCAGGCCGGCGCCGGTCTCGGGGTGGAACTTGTTGATGAGCTCCAGCGCGGTGGCGGCGTGGAAGACGAACATGCCGCTGTTCCAGCCGTAGTCGCCGGACTCGACGTACGCGGTCGCGCGCTCGATGCGTGGCTTCTCGACGAACTCGTCGACGACCACGCACGTCGGTCGGTCGGTGTCGTCGGGTGAGGGGATGGGTCGGCCGTGCTTGAGGTAGCCGTAGCCGGTGGCGGGGTGGTCGGGCCTGATGGAGAAGGTGACGAGGCGTGAGTGGTCCTGCTCGACGAGGGCGAAGGCCGTGTCCATGCAGGCGGCGAACGTCGATTGAGGCTCGATGAGATGGTCGGCGGTGAGCACCGCGAAGATCGCGTCGGGATCTCGCTTGTGGAAGACGCTGGCGGCCAGGCCCACCGCGTTGAGCGTGTCCCGCAGCGCCGGCTCGCCGAGAATGCGATCGTCGGTGACGTGCGACAGCGAGGTCTTGATCTGCTCGCGATAGCGCTCGCCGGTGCCGACGTATCGGCGGTCGGCGTCGACCACGCCCTCGAGCCGATCGGCGGCGACCTGCAAGAGCGATCGCGCGGGCTGGTCGGGATCGGGCTGGATGAACTCGATGAGCTGCTTGGGCTGGTGTTGGCGCGAGAGGGGCCAGAGGCGCGTGCCGGCACCTCCGGCCATGATGACGGCGTAGCGGTTCGAGTCGGGCATGCCCGCAGGATATGGAGGCGGCTAGCCGTCGCGTTGGCGGAACGCGGCCGCGAGGAGGCGCTCGCTGGAGACGCTCTCGTCGTCGCTTAGTTTCACCTCGTTGATGGCGGCGGTGACGAGCTTGGTCGCCTGCTTGCGGGTCTCGCCCAGGGTCATGAGGGCGCCGACGGCTTCCTCGATCGCGGGGCGCAGCTTGGCGTCGATGTGCCCGAGGTCGTCCTCGGCGGGTCGCGGCGGGGGCGACTGGATCGCCGAGAGCTCGTGCATGTCGGGGCTGATGACCGAGCTGTCGCCCACGGCTCCGGCGAAGGTCGCCAGGAAGCCCTGCACCGGGTCGTACAGCGTGTGGATCATGGTCTCGGCGAGTTTCTTACCGACTTCGGGAAGGGTCTGGAGGCTGTCTTTGTCTCGGGCGCTGATCGCCATCGCGACGGACTGCGGCGGGCGGGCCAGGACGCGGAGCGCGCGGCGGGAGCCGAGGCCCTTCACGGTGGTGAGCATCTCGAAGAATTTGCGATCGAGCGCGGTGGGGAACCCGATGAGGCGCGGGGTGAAGGTGGTGCTGTTCTGGTTGCCGTCGAGCGTGAAGAGGGTGTGGAGCGTGCGGACGTGTCCGGTGCGCGCGCGGAGGTGGTCCTCGTAGTAGCCGGGCACCATGACGGTAAAGGCGATGGGGCTGTCGTCGGGCAGGATCTCGACGGAGAACTCGCCCGCGGCGAGCACCGTGCCGGTGAGTCGCGAGATCATGCGGTCAAGATAGCAGAGCCGCGAGGCGAGTCGCGGCGTTCGGCTCGCCGATACCGGGGAGGTCCCTCGGTCGAAGTGCGGTCCAAGTCGATGCTGGGGTGGTCGGATCGCCGATGGTGGGGCATGAGCGCAGATCATCGCGTGCTGTTGGTCGGAGAGCGTGGGGATATCCAGCCCTTGGCGGCGTGGGCCCAGGCGGATCCGGCGGTGGTCATCGAGGGCGTGTGCGTGCTGCAGTGCGACGGCGTGCCCGATGGGGACTACGCCGCGATGCGGGTGCTGTGGGGCGAGCAGGGCGCGGCGGCGTGGCTGGGTGAGCAGACCGAGCCGGGCGTGGTGGTCTCGTTCCAGGGCTCGGCGTTGGCGCGAGAGCTCGCGGGCGCGGCGTCGGCGGCGGGGTGGCGTGTGGCGCAGGTCCCTCGCCCGACGCACGTGCTTGGCGGCGTGCGCGCGTCGTCCGCACGGCCGATGAGCGAGCGGTTCGATCTGGCCTCATTGATCGGGCGCGCGCCGAGGGCGGTCAACGCGGGCGCGTTCGAGCGGGCGGTGGGCGGTCGTCGTGTGCTGGTCACGGGCGCGGGCGGGTCGATCGGCTCGGAGATCGCGCGGCTGGTTGGCGCGCACGCGAGCGAGCTGGTGCTGGTGGATCGGTCGGAGAACGCGTTGTTCGAGATCGATCGTCGGCTGCGCGAGCGGGCGCCGGCGGCGGCGTGCCGGACGGTGCTGCACGACGTGGTCGACGAGATTGCGACCAGCGCGCGCGTCGCAATCT
>JBCAXI010000254.1:0-4496 GCA_038534175.1 Planctomycetota bacterium
TCCGGCGTGGATCTCGCCGCTGGACGCAGCAACTGGCTCATGGAGCTCAGCCCCGTGATCAAGCCATCGGTCGCGCAGGTCGAGGAGAAGCTCGGCGGCATGTCGAGCGTGCACGTGATGCGCGACGGGCAATACCTCGGCGCCGTGGGCCTAGAGGACCAGATCCGTCCGGGTGCCAAGGGCGTGGTCACGCGCTTGCGTGAGCTGGGCGTGCGCTCAATCGCGATCTTCACGGGCGACCGCATGGGCGTGGCCGAGCGCGTTGGTCGCTCGGTCGGCGTCGACGCGGTCGAGGCCGAGTGCCACCCGGAAGAGAAGCACGAGGAGATCCGACGCCTGGTCTCGGGCGGCTATCGCACGCTGATGGTGGGCGACGGCATCAACGACGGTCCATCGCTCGCCGAGGCCGACGTCGGTGTCGCGATGGGCCTGTCGGGCTCGGACGTCGCGACCAACTCGGCGGGCGTGGCGCTCATGACCGACGACCTCAACCGCGTGCCGTTCATGATCGAGCTGGCACGCAAGACGCGGCTCATCATCGGGCAGAACATCGCGATGTCGATCGTGATCGTGATCGTCGGGCTGACGCTGTCGTCGATGGGCCTGCTCGCCGTGCCGGCCGCGGCGTTGTACCACTTCGTGGGTGAGCTCTTCGTGCTGGCCAACTCGTTCCGCCTCTTCCGCTTCGGTGAGGCGTTCGGCGTGGAAGAGGACGCGAACGCGATGTCGCCCATGTGGGAGCGTCGCGAGGCGTCGCTGCGCGGCTTGAGCGCCCAGACCACTTGAGGCCCGCGCCTCAGGTGGTCATCGCGACCGGGTAGTGCTCGTCGAGCACCGCCCGCCAGTCGTCCAGGCTGGAGACCGCGATCATCCGCCGCTTCACGGCCTCGTGATCGGGATGCCATCGGGCGAAGCGGATGCCGAACTTCCGCATCGTCTTGCCCGTGTGCATCTCCGGCTTGCGGAACGTGCGATTGTTCTTGAGTGCCAGCTCGAAGTGGCTCTCCAGCACCGAGCGCTGCTCGGCGAGGGTCGGCTCGCGCGGCTCGCGGCCCGCGAGCAGATCGCGGCACCGCCGAAAGATCCACGGGTCGCCGATGCAGCCTCGGGCCACGCTCACCGCCGACACGCCCGTCCACGCCAGCATGCGCATCACGTCGGCCTCGGTCCACACGTCGCCCGAGCCGAAGATGATTCGATCGGGCGAGCGCTCGACCAGCTCGCGCAGCGGGGCCCAACGCGAGGGGCCCACGTACTTCTGCTCGACCGTGCGCCCGTGCACCGTGACCCAGGCGTACCCCATGTCGTACGCCGCGTCGAAGATCTTCAAGAACGCCTCGCGCATCGGCTCGGTCTCGTCGAACGCGCGGCGCATTTTCACGGTCGTGGGGATGTCGGCGGGCACGCTCTCGCGCACCGCTTCCAGGATGCGGATCGCGCCCTCCGGCTCGGCGAGCCAGTGCCCCCCGCGGGCCTTCTTGGCGATCTTCTTTACCGGGCAGGCGAGGTTGACGTCGATCGCCTCGAACCGGGCGGTGTCGCTCGCGGGCGGCGGCGGTGGGGCGAGCTCGCCCAGTGTCGCTCGGTAGGTGTCCGCGTCCCACACATCGTGCCGCGTGATGTCGCGGTAGGCCAAGTCGCGATAGGCCTTGTCGTGGCGGGCAGACTGCTCGGCCATCTTCATCGCCGCGGCGCCCATCTCGGCCGGCTCGGAGCCCATGATCTGCCCGGCGAGCGGGTGGTCCTCGGCGCCGCCGGGCACGTTGTCGTGCAGGTCGCCGAGGTCGGCCTTCGCGAAGCCTCGCCCCCCGGCGATGAGCGTTCGGTCGAGCAGCGCCTCGGTCACGCAAAGGGGGCAGCCCTGCTGCCGCGCGACGAGGCGCATCGGCGCGTCGGAGTAGCCGGCGAGCCCGGCCTGGAAGAACGGCGCATCGAAGGCCGGCACGAGCGCGCGCACGCGGGCGTCCATGCCCTGGTCCCCGCGATCGCGGACGAGCGCCTCGGCGAGGCGGCGCGGGTCGAGCTCATGGGCGCCGGGGGCGATGGCGGGCGCCGGAGGAGTCGCGTTGTTGCCATGGCAGGCCATCGAGACGACGATAGCCCCATGCGTCGATCTTCCAAAGCGTCTGTCTTGCTCGTGTGTGTGCTTGCGGTCGTGGCCGTGGGCTGTCAGGGCCGCAAGGCCGCGGTTACATACGCCCGCCCGTATCCGCAGCTCGAACCCATCGAGACGCTCGACGTGCAGGTCATCAAGACCGAGACCCACGTGGAGCTGACCAACACCACCGGCCGCGACTTTGGCTTCAGCAATCTCTGGATCAACCAGCGATTCAACCGGCCCATCACCGGGTTCGAGATCGGCCAGACCCTCAAGCTGCCGCTCAAGGAGTTTGTGGACCAGCACTCGGATCGGTTCCCCGCGGGCGGCTTCTTTGCGACCGGCCCCGCGGACAACGTCGTGCTGGCGGAGATCGAGACGCTCGACGAGGCCGGCGAGTCGAGCGAGTTGTACGGGCTGATCGTCGTGACCGACGTGGAGGCCGAGTGATGGCTCGCGTCTTGGTGGTGGGCCCGCACCCGGATGACCAGGAGGCGGGGATGGGCGGCGTGATCGCGCTGCTCGCGTCGCAGGGGCACGACGTGCTGCTGCTCGATCTGACCGACGGCGAGCCCACGCCCCTGGGCGATCACGAGACGCGCCGGGGCGAGGCGGCCCGCGCGGTCGAGGCGCTGTCGGCCGGCGCGGGAGCTCCGATTCGAAGGATGCTGCTGGGCCTGCCCAACCGATTCGTGGAGCACACGATCGAAGCGCGGCACGCCGTGGCGGGTGTGATCCGGGCGCACCAGGCTGACGTGATTTTCACGCCGTTCTTCCAGGACGCCCACCCCGACCATCTCGCGTGCACGAGGATCGTGGAGGACGCGCGGTTCGACGCGAAGTTGACGAAGGTCGAGATGCCCACGCCGGTGGATGGATGGACGGGCGAGCGGCTGGAGGTGGGGCCGCCGAAGTACGCCAAGTGGTTGTTCTATTACTACGCGACGCACCTGCGTTGGGTCGCCGATCCGAATTTCATGCTGGACATCTCCGATCACCTCGAGACGAAGCTGGCCGCGATCCGGGCGTACGAGACGCAGTTCGTGCAGCGCAACGCGCAGGTTGTCGAGTGGATCGAGTCGGCCGGGCGATACCTGGGCTCGCGGATCGGCGCGGCCTACGCCGAGCCGTTCTACACAAAGGAGCCCGTCGGGCTGACGGGCTTGTCCGGGCTCGTGATGTGATCTCCGGCGGTTACTCGGTCGGGATGCGCTCGATCGGGATCTGCACCTCGGACCACTGACGCGACATGGGCATCTGAGGACCGTTGTAGCCGAGCCAACGCGTCGGACCCGCTCGGCGCCACTCGCCGCTCTCCTTCAGCCACGCCTCGAGCTTGCCCTCGGCCTGCGCGATGCGCTCGCCGCGGCTGAAGCCCTGGGCTCCGAGCGAGATCACCGTCATCGGAGGCACGTCCACGACGTCGACCCGCGCGTCGGACGGATCATCGCCCAGCTCGCCCTGGCGCGTGTGCTCATATAGGAAGCCCATGGTCCACTCGACGCGTTCGCCGCGAGCCGCGTCGGTCCGCGAGAAGTCCATCTCGACCGGCGCGGTCATCGGGATGTCGTTGCGAGAGATGTGCCCGAACAGCGGGTAAAAGCCCGTGCCCGAGGCGTTGCCCATCGGCGTCGCCATGCGCACCTCGGCGCGGCGGACGACGGGATAGGACTTGATCTCGATCGCGCCCGGGGGCGTGGGCGCGGCGTAGCCCTCGTGCAACGCCGTGGGAATGCGGCAGTCGCCCCAGCGCCACACGCCGTTCTCGAACGTTGGTGCCGGCTGGTCGCCAACTACACGCCACACACGATCGCCGGGCGTCTTCGCCGCGTCGTTCTCTGGGTCGTTCGCCGCGGGCTTGGTCTCGGGCTCCGCGCTGGCGATGGGGGTCAGAATCTGGATCTCGGGGTCCGGCGCGTGGGCGAGGGCTGCCGCGTTGGGTAGGCCCGTGAGGGCCGCCAGCAGGAGGGTGTACATGGGAATCTCCGGGAGGCACACGCTCGAGGCGACACGCCTCGGACGGTGCAGGGGGCTTCGCCGAATCTTCAGGCCGCGGATGCACCGGAGCGCGGACTCGGCGGCTTACCGTTGCCCTCGCACACGCAGACCCCGGGAGGAACCGATGCGACGAGTCGAGAAGATGATCGCGCTGGTGCTGGTGATGTGGCTCGTCTCGTCCGAGGCGACCGGACAGATCGGCGGCGCCAGGCTCGTCGATCGGGCCATTGATTTCGATGAGCCCAGACAGCGCGGCACGATCCGCGGGGTGGTCTTCCACGATCGCAACGGCACGCGGTCGCGCGAGGCCGGCGAGCCGGGCATCCCGGGCGTGCTGGTCTCGAACGGGCGCACCATCGTGCGGACCAACGAGCGGGGCGAGTACCGCATCAAGATCGAC
>JBCAXI010000255.1:0-4481 GCA_038534175.1 Planctomycetota bacterium
GAGTTCCGCGTCGAGAACGGCCGCATGACCAACGCGCTCAAGTCCGCCTCGCTCCAGGGCCGCGTGCGCGCCTCCGACGGCCAGGGCGCGCTCCGCGCCGACGCGATGAACGCCTACTTCGTTCCCGACGATGAGCGCCCCGCGCGCATCCACACGCTCCAGGCCTTCGACGGCGTCGTCGCCGAGGACGGACGCGGCGGCTCGCTCGTCTCCGAACGCATGAGCATCGTTTTCCGCCCCGCGACCCAGGCCGAACGCGACGCCGGACGCCCCGAGGACGACCCGGAGGTTGTCACCGCCAGCGGCCGCGTCTTCGCCCAGAAGGACGACGCGTCGATCGTGTGCGACACGCTCGAGACCCGACTCGGGCGCCGCGACCGCGACGATCTCGAGATCACCAACGTGCTCGCGACCGGATCGCCCGTCGAGTTCGATCGTGGACGCGACGACCTCAGCGTGCGCACGCTGCAACTCGTCGCCGACACTGTGCGTCAGCGCGTCCGCCTGCAGGGCGCCGACTCGTTTGTGTGTCGCCGCGGTGTCGAGATCTCGGGCACACAGGTCGCCCTCGACGGGCTCGAGCGCAGCGCCGATGTCTTCGGCGCGGGTGCCTTCCGCCGATACGCGCTCACCGACGGTGCCCTCGGACTCGACGCCTCTTGGACCAGCCAGATGCGCTTCGACGATCGCAAGGGGCTGATCGAGGCGTTCGGCAACGTGCGAGCCGATGCCGCCGCAGGCGCCCAGCGGACCGACCGCCTCCGTGCCGAGCGATTGCGGATCGAGTTGAGCCCCTCCGAGCCCACGCTTGCGAACGCCGACGCCCCCGCGCCCGACGCCTCGGGTCTGCTGGGTAGCGGCGGATTCGGCGACAACGCCGAGCCCGATCTGGGCGACCGCGCCGTGCGACGCGCCGAGGCCTGGGGCGCCGTCGACGACTACCCGGGTGGCAAGCCCGCGACGTTCGAGGCGCGTCGCTACGCCGACCCGACCGTGGGCCCCGAGCCCGTGCCCGCCGAGCCACGTCTCGAGCGTCTGATGTTCATTGAGGGCAACCACATCATCGCCGACAACGCCGAGGGCGCACTCGACGTGCCCATCGCGGGGCAGATGCTGCTGTTCGACCGGGCCGCTCTCGATCGCGACGTGCGCGAGGGGTCCGACAACGATCGCCGCGGGCGCGCCCACTTCACATGGGACGGCTCCATGCGCATCGAGCAACGCCAGGGCGTCGCCACGCTCCGCGAGAACGTCGAGCTCCGCCACCGCCGAGAGACCGACACGCGCACCACGGTCCTACAGAGCGAGTCGCTCGTCGCCGAGTTCGACGCGGAAGACGACGCGACCCCCGAGGGCGCCAGCCTCCGATCCGTCGAAGCCATCGGGCGGGCCTACGCCCAGTCGGGCGACCGCGAGCTGACCGCCGAAACCTTGCGGTACGACGCAATGCAAGCCGTGATCGATGCGTCGGCCCCCGCGGGAGATGTCACGATTCTCGACGGCGCCAACGGACGCACGATCCGCGCAGCTCGGCTCCTGTGGGACCTGGCGCGCGATCGCGTCGAGATTCGCCAGCCCACCGGCGTGCGGACACCCCGCTAGGCGATCGCCGCGATTGAGAAGAAATACGTGGACGACGTCAGGACGACGTGCGGTCGAGCACGCGGTAGGACTCTCGCTCACCTCGACCGCGCAGCGGGTAGTCCTTCCGCAGCGGATGCCCGGGGTAGTCCTCCCACGTCAGGATGCGACGCAGATCCGGGTGATTGCGGAAGCGGATGCCGTACATATCGAAGACCTCGCGCTCCATCCACTCGGCGCCCGGCCACAGATCGCAGACCGAGTCGACCCACAGCGCCGGATCCTCTTCGATGCCCTCGGTTGGGATCGACGGGTCGAGGAAGACCTTGACGAAGAACCGATCGTCACGCTCGAACGCGATGAGGTTGTAGATCACCGCGAAGCGCCCGATCGTCTCCGCGGGGTAGTTCAGGTAGTCGACCCCCGTCACGTCGGACAGGAATTGGTAGCTCGTCCGCGCGTCTTCCTTAAGGAACCGCATGACCTTGTGGGCGTCGGCGGGCTCCAGAATCAGCGATGTCTGCCCACGGAACTCCGTGGCACGGAGTTTCACATCGGGGAACGCCTCCTTGACGAGGGCGAGCGTCGGGTGGTCGAGATTGGGCTTCGTCGGCGCCATCGGTCCTCCAGAACTGCATGCTAGCCGGTGATCGCTTCGAGCATCCGACGCTGGACGATGCGGTCGCCATCCTCGAGAATCACCGCCCAACGCCCGTCGAGCAGCGGCGCCAGCGTGCGGCGCATCACGTCCACCCCGACCGAGGCCCGGGCCGACGCGTTCGGCGCCAGCACCACCGCCTCGACGCCGTCGATCGCCGCGAACACCTCGCCCGCCCGCCGAAGATGATCCTCGGCGTCTCCCAGCGTGTCCGGCGTCAAGAGCGAGAACGGATCGGCCAGCAGCCCCATGCCGGTGTCGGGCATCATCTTCGATAGCGCCACGCAACCCGGCAGGTCGGAGAGCGCCGTCGCGGCGTGGGGGCGCCACAGCAAACGAGAGCCGCATGACCGCGCCAACTCGGTGCCCTCGCTCGCGAATCGCCCGAACCGCTCCCGACCGCTCGGCAGCCACACACTCGGATCCGCCTGGAACTCACCGGCGACTGGATCTCCCTCGGCCCAGCCCGCCCACGCCACCACACGCTCTGGCCCGAGATCATCGCGCAGGACTTGCGCCTCATCGGCCAAGACATTCACGCGCGAGATCGAGGCCCACACTTTTTCTTCATCATCAACGATTTGGGCCCGCTCGGCTCGCCACCACAAGATCTGCATGGCACAGGGTAGATCCGAGCCACGCGGGACGTCGTCGACCCTCCTCGCCCGACACTTACTGGTGTTCGACGGACAGGCCCGCGTCCGATAGCTGCCGACCCACTGACTCCCCTCCAACCGACGCAGTCCTCCGCCGAGGGCAGAAGGAGACGATCGTGCTGATGGAAGCCCCGCGTGATGCCGAGGTGCGCCACGCCGTGACGGGCTCGCGGCAGGAGGCCGCGACCATGCCGACCCCAGGACGGGATCCTCGAACCGCGCCGCTCTGCGCCCAGGCCTTCACGCGGCTGTCGCGTGAGCAGATCCTCGAACGCATCCTCGAGATCAATCCCGGCGCCACGACCGACTTCCTCGCCGACTTCGACCACACCACGCTTGCCGATTATCTGGACCGGCTGATCCGCCTCCGCGACCAGCGTGGGTCGGGCTCGCGCTGGGTCCGTCGCAGCGGCCCTCCGGCCGTCGCGAGCCGCGCCTGGCGTCACGCGCCCGAGCGCTGACCCAACCGGCACACCCGCCCCACCCCACCCATGCCAGCCGAGCCAAAGGGTCGGGCGCTGGACTACGCCCCAAGACCGGCCGATGCCCTCTGCAGAGTGTGCGCTCTCGCGGGCATGCCGTTCGCGTGGATCGCCACCAGCGCTGTTCCGCGCGGAGGTCCTCGTGAGCCAGTCCTGCAGCCGCAACGCCCGACTCGTCGTCCTCTTCGCCGGTCTCACAATCGCGGGCTGCGCCTCGACGCCGTTCACACGCGTCCACGGCGAGCCGACGCCCACCCCGGCGCCAACCCAATCCTCCGAAGCCGGATCCGACGCGAGCGAGCTCGGCGAGTTGACCCACGCCAGCGACGCCTGGGCGCTCGGCACGAACGACACTCATGCCTCGATCCGGCTAGCCGCCAACGACGGCCGAACGCCCGCCTACGACGTCTACGCCGACTCGATCATGGGCTCGTTTGCGACCTCCGGCGAGCACGCGATCGGCCTCGAATCAGTCAACATCAGCCAGGTCACGATGACCGACGTGGGCAGCGACTTCGACCCCGACGTCGCGCCCGACGGCCAATTCATCGCCTTCGCGAGCACGCGGCACAACCCCAACGCCGACGTCTACATCAAGGGCGTCGGCCGCAACGTGCTCACGCAGCTCACCCAAGACCCCGGGCACGACGTGATGCCCTCGATCAGCCCCGACAACCGCCGCATCGCTTTCGCCAGCAACCGTCACGGCTCATGGGACATCTTCGTCGTCGATCGCGACGGCGGCCGCCCCGTGCGCGTCACCGACCACGGCTCGCACGAACTGCACCCGTCCTGGTCGCCCAATGGCTCACGCCTGGTGTTCAGCCGCCTGGGTCAATCGAGCGGCCGCTGGGAGCTCTGGGTCGTCGAGCCGAACGACCCCGCTAAGGCGCACTTTGTGGGCTACGGGCTCTTCCCGGAGTGGTGCCCGATCGCCGGCACCGGCGTCGGCGGCGCCGACAAAATCCTCTTCCAACGCTCTCGCGAGCGCGGCGAACGCGCCTTTGGTGTGTGGACCATCGATTTCTCTGGCGACCAGGCCCACCGACCCACCATGCTCGCCAGCAGCGCCCAGCACGCTCTGATCAATCCCACCTGGTCGCC
>JBCAXI010000256.1:0-4476 GCA_038534175.1 Planctomycetota bacterium
GGCGCACGCTGCCGACCTTTGTGCTGCCCACGATTCATGACACCGACTCGGCGCTCGCCGAGGATCTGCTCGAGGAGCTTCGGCGTCGATTCGGGGGCAAGGTCTCGCCGACGCCCGTCCGCCGAGATGGCGCGCTCCGCGAGGCCGCCTCGTTCGGGCAGCCGATCGTCGAGTACGCGCCAGAAAGCCCTGGCGCCCAGGACTATGCGGCGGTCACGCGATGGCTCGTCGAGGGACTCAAGGTCGCCAAGGGCACGCCAGCGCCCCCACCGAGCGTCCAGCGGCCCGCCGCCCCGGCGCCTTCGGGGCAGGGCGAGGACCTCGCCGCTCGGGCCGCCCAGCTGCGCGAGCACGTGGTTCGCCTCTCCGGCGGCCGCACGGCCCTCATGGAATCCAAGCCCGCCGACTCCCCAGACCATCTCCCGGGACAGTCCGGACGGCCCCAAGGCGCTCAGGTCGCGGCCCCTAACGCACCAGCGACGACCCCCAATCCCGCCCCCACTTCCGTATCCGGCGATGCGAACGAGCCTGAGGTCGTGCAGGCCTCGCCCGGCTCGACCGTGGTGCGCCTCGTTGAGGACGACCGCCCGACCGAGGTGCACCCCTCAGCTCGACGCATTCTGGGCGCGACGCCCACCAGCCAGGGCGTGGTCTTTGTGCAGCCGGTCAGCGTTGGGCGACATGTCGCGATCGCCGGCGCGTTCAACAACTGGTCCCCCGAGACGCATCGCCTGACGCTGAACAACACGCTGGGCGTGTACGAGATCTGCATTCCATTGCCCGAGGGGCGCCACCCGTACAAGCTCGTGGTGGACGGGCGTTGGACCAACGATCCGTTCAACGCGGCCCGCGTGGACGACGAGCGCGGCGGGCACAACACCGTGGTCGAGGTGCCGCCCTCGCCGCGCACGATCGCGCTGCCCACCGACGTGAACGCCCGACTCCCTCTGAACCCGAGCACAACGCATGGGGCCGACTCCATCTCGCTCTGAATCGAATCGCTGATTTGAACCGCTGACCGCACGCGAGCCGATCCGCTCGCAAGCCTCTGGCAGGATGCCAGCCCACGAGGAACGCCACGATGGCCGATCCAACCGCTCCCACGAACCGCCCGCACGATCGCTCGCCCTTTCCGCGGCTCCGCCTGACGGAGCCCTCGCCGGAGTCGTGCGAAGATCTCGCCGAGATGTTCCTCGGTGAGCGCGCGATCGCGCCGCACAAGCCCGCGCCGACGCTCACAACACGGGGCGCCGCGTCGGATCCCGCCGACCGGGATCAGCCTCGGCTCACGCGTCGGGCGCTGGCGCCGCGGCGTGTGGAGGCGGTGGTGCTCGGGCACCTGCCAGTGCTGCCCTCGGCGTGGGTGGGCGTGTACGCCCACCATCGCGCGAGCGTGAGCGGTCGAGCCGTGGCGCTGACGCAACTCCGGCCCGATCGCGCGACGATCGAGTGGTGCGATCGCTCAAGCGAGCCATCGCCCTCGGCGTGCGCCTCGCTGGACCTGGCGATCGAGCGCGCCGCGAACGCCGACTGGCTGGTGCGTCTGCCCGAGCTCGCCGAGCCCTCGCTGGCCCAGCTCTCGGGGTTGACGCATCTGACGATCCTGACGGGCTCCGACGAGGCGGCCGTGGTCGCGACCTACCGCGTGCTCAAGGCGTTGGCTTCGACGCTCTCGAGCGCGACGACCGGCGCGTCGGCCCCGCGCTTGTCGGTCGCGGTCTTGGGCGGGCCGGGAGCAAGGGGCCGCGCGACCGCGGCGGCCGGCGCGGAACGCATCGGCGCCACCGCCAACGCCTTTCTCGAGCTCGAGCCCGATATCGAGATCTTCCAGGGCCGCATCGAGCCCCGTGCGAGGCACACATTGTTCAACGGCCCCGCCCCGACCGCTCAAGAGGTGCTCGATCGGATCACCTCGACGCGGGACACCGCGCTCGATGATCGCAAGGCCGCGAACGCCCACGTCGCCGAGCCCAAGGGACCCGGCCTGCTGGACGGGGTCCAAGCCGATCTGAACGAGTCGATCGCGCCGCCGATTTTGAGCGTCGCGACGGCGGCCGAGGCGTCAAGCTCAACAGATGTTCCTGCGGCGATCGATCGCCCGACGCCCGAGTGGGCCGCGCGGATCGAGGGGCTCGAGCCGCTCGGTCTGGAGTGCCCCTACGCGCCCAGCGTCGAGCTCGCGAAGGACCCGGTCGGGCGGCTGCACCTGCTGGCCGAGGCGATGGATGCCCAAGGTCGGCCCACGCCCCCGGGCGACGCGGCGGCCTCGCTGCTCAACGCGGCGGCGTGGGCACACGACCACCGGCGGCTGCTCGCGTTTAAGGACGAGCGGCTCGAGTCATGGCTGACCGAGGCGGACTCGACCGCGCTGCATCTGATCGTGACGGACGCGCGCGACGCGCGGCCGCTGCTCGACACCAGCCTGACGCTTCATTTGGCGGTGCGCGCCCACGCGGGCGAGGCGAACACCGGACCGCGCGACGGGATGATTCTCGTCGATCTCAACAACCCGGTTTGATCGAGAGCCCGCCTGCTCGCGGGCTCCATTTGATCTCAGGCCAACCCGGTCGGGCCAATCCGGCTCAGGCCGACTCGGCCCGCGGCGCCCGCAGGTCGGAGAGCTTGGGCGTCTTGAGCACCGCCTGATCATCGATCACGTACTCGGCGTTGTCGTTGTCGAGGTCGGGCAGCTCGTACATGAGATCGAGCATGGTCTCTTCAAGCACCGCACGCAGGGCGCGGGCGCCCGTGTCGCGCTTCGAGGCCTTGGTCGCCAGCTCTCGGAGCGCCTCGTCGGTGAACGAAAGCTTCGCGCCCTCGAGCCCGAACATGTGCTGGTATTGACGCACCAGGGCGTTCTTGGGCTCGGTGAGGATCGACACGAGCGCGTCGATGGTCAGCGGCATCAGCGGCGTGACCACGGGCAGGCGGCCCACCAGCTCGGGGATGAGACCGAACTCGACCACGTCCTGCGCCGACGCCTGGGCGAGCAGGCTCGCCCGCTCGCGCTCGGCCGTCACGCTCTCTTCGCTGACCTCGGTCGCGAAGCCGATGCGGGTCTGGCCGAGTCGGCGGCGGATGATCTCCTCGAGCCCGACGAACGTGCCGCCGCAGATGAAGAGGATGTTCCGCGTGTCGATCTGGATGTACTGCTGCTCGGGGTGCTTGCGTCCGCCCTGCGGAGGGACGTTGGCGACGGTGCCCTCGAGCATCTTGAGCAGCGATTGCTGCACGCCCTCGCCCGAGACGTCTCGCGTGATGGAGACGTTGGACGAGGTCTTGCCGACCTTGTCCACCTCGTCGATGTAGATGATGCCGCGCTGGGCGGCCTCGACGTCGAAGTCGGCGGCCTGGAGCAGCTTGAGGAGCAGGTTCTCGACGTCCTCGCCCACGTAGCCGGCCTCGGTCAGCGTGGTCGCGTCGCCGATCGCGAAGGGCACCTTGAGCAGGCGGGCCATGGAGCGGGCCAGCAGCGTCTTGCCCGAGCCCGTGGGGCCGATGAGCAAGATGTTGGACTTGTCGAGCTCGACCTTGTTCGCGTCATCGCTCTCGGCGTGCAGGAGTCGCTTGTAGTGCGTGTGCACCGCGACGGAGAGCGTGCGCTTGGCGGCGTCTTGCCCGATGACGTACTCGTCGAGGAAGCCCTTGATCTCGCGGGGGCTGGGGATGTCGGTCAGCGTGCTGGAGGCGCCGCCGACCTTTCGGCGTTCCTGGCGGAAGATGTTCTGGCAGAGGTCGACGCAGTTGGCGCAGATGTAGACCTCGCTGGGGCCCTCGACCATGGGCCCGACCTCGCGGCTGGTCTTGCCGCAGAACGAGCACGTGGTGACGCGCCGCCCGCGGAAGCCGCCGGAATCGCCGCCGCCACCGGAGGCGTTGCCGTTGTCCTGCCCGTTCGAATCGCCGTCCTGCTTGGCCATGTGGAGTCCTCGTCCTTCCCTCTCATGGGGGGTCTATCGGCGGACCCCGATCGCCCTATCGGCGCTCTTGTGCGTTGCCTGCACAGGAACTGCCAAGCCGCGACGAATCGTTACCGGCCCTTGGCCCTGTCCTTGGCTTGGACCGTGGCCCGAACCGATGCGGACGGACGCGCGGTGCCGGGCTCGACACGCGGCGTGCGCCCCCAACGTCCCTCAATCAGAGGCCCGTCTTTCACCCGCCGCCACAACGTCCGCCCGTTATCTTGGCGATCCGTTACGCCGGGGGCGGGTCCTCCCTGTTATTCGGCGTCGAGGGATCGTCGGTTGAGGGGGGCAGCGGCGCGCCGGTCAGATCGAAGCCCGGCCGAGCCCGGAGGCCCGCGGCGCCCGCTCGGGATGTCACTGACGCATCGGGCGTCTTGCTCGTATCGGCCGCGTCGCCGCCCGACGCTGGCTCGGCCCGCACGCGGTCGACCAATCGGCGACGGGCCGCCTGAAACTCCTCGTCGCTGAGATCGCCCCGATCGCGCATCGCACGCAGCGACTCCATGATGGT
>JBCAXI010000257.1:0-4476 GCA_038534175.1 Planctomycetota bacterium
CAGCGCGGCCATGATCACCGCCGGCTCGTAGCCGCGGGTCTTGGCGGCCCAGGCGGGCCAGTTCGCGCAGTCACGCGGGCCGATGACGCTGGTGCCACCACCCATCGCCGACGTGTCCGAGAAGCTGTCCGCTTCCACGGAGCACGCACCGCCCTCACCACCTGTGCCGGTGTATCCGCAACGCGGCGCCTGGCCAGCGGTCGTGATGGTTGGACTCACCGGGCTGGCAGCGAGCCTTGTGGTCATCGTGTGGGCGTGGTCCAGTGCCACCCCAGCCACCACGCCGGCCAACGAGTTGCCCAATGCACCGCTTGAGACGCCCGCTGCGGCGGCCCCGACCACCCGCTCGCCGGTGCCCGAGCCGTCGGTGGCGGCGAAACCGATGCCCCCTGTCGCGGCCGACGCGGAAGCGGATCAACGCGTCACGCCGAACGTGGTGACGCAACTCGCCAACTCGACCGCGTCCCTGCGGGGTGACCGTGACGCGGCGCTTGTGTCATTCCGCTTGGCGGTCGCGCGAGCGGCGCGCTCGTGGCCCGAGATGACCGAGGCCCGCCAACGTCTGACCGAGGCCGCGGTTGTGGAGTTTGTGTATCGGGCGTCCCCGTGGCCCGACCTATCCCGGGCCGCGATCGAGGCGGTCGCCCAACGGCTTGGGCCGCTGCGCGATGGTGGTGGGGGTGACGGACTCGACGCCGATCGCCTTGCGGCCGCCGCTTGGGCCGCCGGCGTGCTCACGCGATTGTCGCGAGAGAACGATCTGCCGGCGTACGCGTTGCGGCCGGCGCGCCGCGCCCTCGCTTTGGCGTTCGAGTCCGCGGCCATCGCTCCGGAACTGGACGGCGACGCCTTCACCGATGGCGCGCGGCTGGCGCTGCGATCGGCGGCGCCGGTCATCGCTGCCCAGGACGCCGCCAGTCAGCCGCCCGAGTTATGGCGGCGATACATCGAGCTGGTCCGCGCGATGTTTCAAGAGTCGCTGCCACGTGATCGCGCGTTGGTCGCCGCGCTCGAATCACTGTTGAAGATTGGCCCCAGTGCGGTTCGATCGAACTCGGTGCTGGAGGCCATCGGCGCGATGGTCTCCGAGCTGAGCTGGGACGCAGAGAGCGCGGCGCGGATGTGGCTCATCGAGCGGTTCGACGATCCGTCGTTCTCGAATGAGGCGATGTGGGCCGTCACGAGCGAGCTCGTCCGATCCCAACCCGACGCGGGCGTCGACATCACGATGACCCTGCGTGTCGGTGCCGACCCCTTGGCGCGGGCGACACTTCGGGATCAGTATCGGGGCGTGTGGGGATTGATCGACGTCGGCGAGACCGACGAGTTCATCGCCGATTGGGCCGCGACCGCCCGGGCCTCGCTCGAGCATCAGCCAGAGCCGGACTCGGCGTCACGACTCACCCACACCGTGTCGCTGGCACAGCTCAGCGCCGCCGCTCGGCTGTTGCTCGTGGGGCGATTCGAGGCGGCCGTCGCGACGACCGAGGCAGTCATCGAGCAAGAGCCACCCGAGCGGGACGATCGCTCGTTGTCGCTGCGTGAGGTCTCGGGCGATGGCGACTGGGCGTTGTCGTATCTCTCGGCGGAGCGTGACACACCACGGCGACAGCGGCTGATCCAGCAGCTCGGCCGCCGTCGCAACCTGGGCAGCGTGGACGCGGAGGTGCTCGTCGCCGAGGCGGTGCGCGGCTCGCCGCGGAAGGTCCGCCAAGACGCCGCCGAGCTTGTGGTGCGGTTCATCGACAGCCCCGCGGTGGTGAACGCCTTTTTGGAAGAGCTCCCGCTGATGCCCGCGACCCGGGTCAACGCGGACCTGATCGCGCGCGTGACACTGACACCGCGCATGAGCCCCCGCCGAGCGCAGTGGCGGCTGGAAGCCAGGCGTGCGCTGGTCGAGCGCCTGCTCGAGCAGCTCGCCGGCGCGGGCGCGTGGAGCTCGATCGACGGCGCCTCTCGTCGCCTGGCGCGCGTCTACGCCCACCGGGCGGGCCTTGCGTTCTCGCTCGAGCGGGCGGAGACCGAGGCGCCGATCGAGGCCAACGAGCCCGCGGCGGAACCGAGCGAGTCAGGGCTTGACCGGGCCGAGGGCGACGAGCCCAGTGTGCCCGCGCCCTTGCAGGCCGGGGAGTTTCTCCGCTCGCGTTGGATGGACGAGGCCAGGCGAAGCCACGCGCCGCCCAACGAGCTGGACGCCGCGGTGCGCTTTCGAGCGAGTCGGCTGATCCAATCCTCCGGGCCGATCCAGCGGTTCCACACCGAGCAACTGGCGATCGTCGATCTCATGGCCTCGGTCGTTCGGGCCGAGCGTCCCAACGCCAGCGGGGGCGTGCGAGACACGCTGGATGCGTTGCGGGAAGAACGATCGGTTGCGGTCGACATCACCGAGCAGCTGCTAGCCGCCGAGCGTGCGATGCTGCGCTTGTGGGTGCTGCGTCTGACGGGGGACCTGCCGTGATCGCGTGGTGCGTTGCATTGGGCTGTGTGGCCCTCGGGTCCGAGGCGAGACAGGTCGTCGGTGACGACGAGACCCTCACGCCGCCGCAGCGGGTCGCGTTTGCGCTCCAAGCCGATGAGCTCGAGCAACGGCTCGCGGCGCTCGATCCGAGCGAGCCGCGGGAGTACTACCGGCTCGCCGAAGAGGTCGCCGACCGGCTCGACTCGCCCGAGCGGCTGGCGCTCGCGCGTCGGCTGTTCGTCCTCGCGTTGGAGCTGGATCGTGCGCGCCCGGCACCCAGCGTCGCCGGGCCGGCCTGCCGGGCCTTGGCATCGCTGGCGACCTCGGAGAACGACCGCCGATGGCTCGAGGCGCTCGCGCGACAGTTCGAGGCGTCGAGCGTCGGTGAGGCCGTGGTGTTCGATCCCGAGCGCGTCGCGCCCGAGCTCGGGCACCGTGCGGCGACCGCCTTCGGCTTGGCTCGCGCCGGGCGCGCGCATCTTGTCGGGCGGTATCTCGATGACCCCGATGTGGTCGCGTTGATCCAGCGGTACGACGAGCTGCTCCGCGTCGATGGCCTGCCCGGCGCGTTGAACTGGCTCGAATCGCAGATCGAGTCGTGGCCGGTCACGACCGGATCCCTCGATCGGATCGAGCGTGTGCGAGGGGCCCAGCCGCCTCGGTACCAGCTCGACTCAACCAATGGCGGCAACCCCGGTCCGCGACTCACCGACCGTGAGCTCGTTGCGTTTCTGAGGCTTGAGTCTCGCTTACTCAGCGGGATCCATCGCTCGTGGGCCGCGCAGATCGCCGCCGATCTCGGAGCGCCGCTGCGAGACGCCGACGCCGCGACCGCGGCGCGCACACTCGGCATCGACGCGTCTCGAACGCTGTACCGCGAGGGCGCGTGGGTGTCGCCCCTACAGTCGCCGCCGACACCGGACCCGGCGCCCGACACGATCGAGACCGATGCCCCCGCCGATTACTCCGCCGATCATTCTGAGGAGACCCCGCCATGAGCGAAGCCCCCGCGACCGAGAGCCCCTTCAAGCCACAGATCGAATTCGATGACTTCGCGAAAGTCGATCTTCGCGTCGCGCAGGTGGTCAAGGCCGAGCCGCATCCCAACGCCGACAAGCTGCTCAAGCTCGAGGTGGACGACGGCAGCGGCACGCCGCGGCAGATCTGCGCGGGCGTGCGTGCGTACTACGAGCCGGAGGCCCTCGTGGGCAAGAAGATTCTGATCGTCGCGAACCTGGCGCCGCGGATGCTGCGTGGCGAGCAGTCGAGCGGCATGCTCCTCGCGGCCAGCGACGCCAGCAAGGGAAGTGACGAGCGACAGGTTGTCCTCGCGACGCTCATGGATGACTCGATGCCCACCGGCGCGATCGTCTCATAACGCCGCCCCATCGCGCGATTGATCGCGTGGGCTCGAGATGATGGCTTGGGCTCGCCCCTACCGAGGCCCAGACTCGCTCCCACGCGGCTCGGTCGCTCGCTCGAGCTGCTCCTCGATGAGCTCACCCTGGCGCGCCCGCTTGGCGGCCAGATCTTGGCGCGCCCGCGCGACACGCCGCTCCAACCGAACGACCTCGGCCTCATGGAAGCGCAGCTTGGCTTCCACGCCAGAGGCGATGGCCGCTCGAAGCGTCTCGCGCGCCGCCACGACCTCCTCGGCATCATCTCCCAGTCGCCGCTTCGTCGATCGGTACGCGCGGGTGGCGCGACCAATCTCCAAGCCCGCCCGAAACTCGGCGACCTTGATCTCGGCCATCTCGGGATCGCTCGCTCGGAGCCGACGCAGCTCGTCCAATCGCCCTCGGAGGCTCTGCAGCATCCGATCGCCCGCTCCAGGCCGGCGTTCGACGAGCAAGCGCATTCGCTGGGCGATCTCCGGCGCGACAGTCTCGAGCTCGGCGAGCACCGCCTGCCGCTGCTGTTCGGTCAGCGGCTCCCCGTTACCCCTTCCCATCGGCCCGCGTCCGCTCGGATCACGAGGCGGGCGATCGCCGCTCCACTGGCGGCGGGTGCGCTCTCGC
>JBCAXI010000258.1:0-4461 GCA_038534175.1 Planctomycetota bacterium
CGGCGGGATGACCCCGAAGCTCTGGCCCGAGCGGAACGCGCCCGCCAGCGGCGTGCCCGACACGTCGATCTCGACATGCCGAACGAACCCCGCGGCCTTGCGAGCGGTGCAGATCTCGTTGCGCACCACCACGCCCACGCCCGGCTCACGCGGGGTGAGCAGGTTCATCGACACCTCGGGCAGCTCGGGGCCCGGGTCGCCGGTCTCGGCGAGGCGCTTGCGGCGACGTTCTTCGCGGGGGTTCAAGGTCTCGGTCACGGTCAATTCTTGCACGCTCGGCGGGCGCCGGACGGAATCAGTTCGACGGAGCGTTCTGCTGGGCCGCCGTGCTCATCGCCTGCATCACGATGGGCTGGATCTTGAGGA
Source organism: Planctomycetota bacterium (assembly GCA_038534175.1). GTDB lineage: Bacteria > Planctomycetota > Phycisphaerae > Phycisphaerales > UBA1924 > JBCBZM01. The sequence continues at coordinate 367 of JBCAXI010000258.1, forward strand.
CCAGGGCGTTCACCATGGTCTGCCCATCGTCGTAGGTCCCGTTGAGTGTGTCCTGGGCCGTGCCCTCGAACGCGTCGGCGAGGCTCGTCACGAGCGGAGTCCACATCCCGACCATCGCGACGGGGATCGAGTCGGGCGCCTGGGCGAGGTTCTCCTCGACCTGCAACGGGGTGAGATCGATCGCCGAGCCGTCGGCGCTCAGGTACGGGCTCAGGTCGATGTACCACTCGCCCGTTGAGGGGTCGGGCCGCATGGTGAAGTCCATCGTCTCGCCTGTGTCGGGGTTGGTGGCGGTGACGCTGGCCGAATCGCCGTTGTCGGTGATCTGGAAGTCATCCATGGTGATCGTGGGGGTCTGCGCGGTGTCGGCCTGCATGCTCACCGCGCCGAGGGCCCCGCCGGTCATCTGGTTGAGCTGCGGGTTGGCCGCGGCCAGGTCGATGATCGACGCACCGAACGCCTGCTGCGAGGCGCCGTCCAGGTCCGCCATGGCCTGCGCGGCTCGCCCGATCTCGGCGAGCGCGGCGTCGAGCTCGGGCTCATCGAACCGCATTTGTTGCGTGATCGAGGCCATCGCGCCCATCGTGCCACCGATCGGGTTGCTGTCCGCACGCTGGATCTGATCGACCAGCCCCTGCAGCACGCCCTCGGGCGTGGACGCATCGGAGAACCGATCGCCCGCTTGGAACGACTCGCCACCAAAGCTTGGCTGCTCGACCGGTGCGTTGCGCAGGCGGCGCACGGCTTCCAGATCGATCGAGGCACCACGAGCGACCTGCGCTCGCTTGGCCATCACGCGCTCGAGGCGGTCGGAGATGTCGCTGTCAGCGCCGGCGGCGAGCTCGCTCGCGGCCGACTCGAACGCCTCGGCGGCGCGCTCGAGCAGTTCCTGTTCCTGCGTGCGCAACTCGGCGGCGGCATCGCGGTACGTGCTCGTGTTCGGGGGTGCCGGCTCGGCGTTCGCCGCGGTCTCCAGCAGCGATGCCACGCCGTCGAGCCCCTCAGCCTGACGCGCGAGCACGTCGCCCAGCCGGCGACGGGCGGCGCCCGCGCTGCGGCTGGCGTCCTGGCGGATCAGCGATTGGGCCCGGCGGGACGATGCGATCGCCGCGTCGAGCGCCGAGGTGGCCTCGTTGACCGCGGGGTCGAGCGCGTCGCGGCGCAGGGTGCTGATGGCGCCGAGCGCGGCGTCGAAACGATCGGCGGCGCCATCGGCGAGCTGACGCTCGCTCGCCGCATCGCGTCGGCGCTCCGTCGCCCGCTCTTCCAACGAGACGCGACGCTGGTCGAGCTGCGCGATCTGACGCTGGAGCGTCTGCATCTGGAGGTTGATCGAGGACAACTGCGGCGCGAGCAGGTCGGCCTGGGCGGTGAGGTCGCCGGCGGCGAGCTCGTGCTCGTCGCCTTGTCGGCGGAGCTGTCGGAGGCGGGGCGCGAGCTGGGCGCCGCGCGTCGCGGTGGCTTCTGCGATCTCCTGCTCGACCGCGAGCGCCGAGTCTCGCACGGTCTGCGCTGAGGCGTTGGCTCGCTCGGCGTTCTCGCGGAGCCCGTCGAACGTCGACTGCAGCTCATCGCGTGCCGCGGTGGCGTCCTCCAGCAGCGTGGTCAGCTCGCTTCGCCTCGCCGCGATCTCTTGGTACTCGTCCGACGGGTCGAACGTCTCGAGGCTCGCGGCCTCGGCCTGGTGGTCGAGCCATGCGGAGAGCTCGTGTCGGGCGGTCATGACGCGGCGGCGCAGCTCGGCGTCCTGCTCGACGGCGCGCTCGGCCGCCGCCTCGCCTAGACCCAGATGCGCCCGCGCCAGCACGAGCGAGGCCGACGCGGCGTCGCCCTCATTGGCGCTCGACACCACGCCGCCGAGCTCGCTGACGATCTTCTGGTACGTGCTGCGGGCGAGCGGATCGTTGCCGGTGGTCTCGCCCCCGCCGATCGCGGTGAGCTCGGCCTCGGCCTTGCGAATGAGCTGAGCGGCTTCCGAGTCGCCGCCGCAGCTCACCGAGGCCATCGCCAGCAGGCTGGTCGCCCCGGCAAGCAGCAAACGCGTGCGCCAACGTCGGGCGGGCGAGCGGGTCGGCGTGTGCATCGGGGGCACGATCTGGGAGGGCGGGGTCATGGCAGTGGCTCTCGCGAAGGGGCGTCCGGGGGTCCAAGCGGTCCGTTGAGGGGCCGGGGGCGTTGCCGGCGAGGCTGGGGAGCGGCACCCAGCTCGGCTGTGCGCGGCGTTGGCGGTCGGGCTCACGCCACGCGAGTCCGACCGTGAGGCCCGCGGATGGGCACTGTAGCAGAGCCTCCCATCGCCTGAACCGGCCGGTTCTGATCCGCCTTGTCGTGGTCCGGGCGAGCGGGCCGGTGGGTTCCCTAGCGGTCGGTCGGCCTGGAGCGCAGCTCGGCCGGCATCGCCCCCGGAGGCGTGGGCGGCACGTAGTCGATCGGGTAGTCCGGGCGGGGTCGGTGCATGCCCTGGATCCACGAGACCGCCTTGCGGAACTGCGGATCGTCCATCGAGCGGAAGATCGTCCGGAATCGCCGCGCGTCGCGCCCGATCAGCGGCGGATGCGGGAAGAGCGAGAGGTCCTCGGTCAGCGCCATCTGCAGCAACGGCGAACGCTCGGGGTTCTCGTAGTCGATCAGCGGGACGCCCTCGGGGCGATCGGGTGTGAGCATGCGATAGCGATCGAGAATGAGGAAGTTCGTATAGAAGGTGCGCTCGGCGTTGGGGCGGCGCGTTGCGAGCCAGAGGCGCCCAGCGTCGGTGCCCCCGTGGCAGCGTGAGGACGCGCACGCGTTCTGCAGCCACGTGCGGTGCACCGAGTCGCGGAAGACCTCCATCGCGGGAGGATGCTCTTGCACCTCGATGCGGCCGTAGAGCTCACGGGCCCGAAGGCTGAAGAGCAGCGCGGCGATCTCCGCGGGGCGCTTGGTGTAGAGCGCTCGGCGTCCCTCGCGCGAGAGCGGCACGCCCGGCTGGCCCTTGTATCGGTCGAGGATCTCGTCGACCACGCCGCGGGGAATGATGAGACGTCCCGGGTCGCGCAGGTCGAGCTCGTACACCTTGAGCAGGTTGACCTGTGTGTCGGTGAGCAGCGGCACACTCGCGCGGCCTCGCGTTGGCTCGGTGCCCGGATTGGGGCGGATGGTGTCGGTGGTGGGAGCGTCGGCATCGGCGGTCGAGCGCTCGAGCAACCGGATCTGCTGCTCGAGCAGCGTCTTCTTGGCCCGGGCCTCGGCGTTGCCCGGATCGATCGAGAGCACGTTCTCCGTCTCGCGCAGGGCGAGGCGGAAGCGCTCGCGGCCGCGCAGCCAGTCCGCCAGCTTGAGCAGGCCGGTCGAGTCGTTCTCGCCGATCGCGGCCCGCATGGCGCGGTAACGCTCGATCACCGGCTTGAGCGGCGTGACGCGGAGGACGTCCTCGTTGCGGAATCGCTGGTCGAGCCCGCCGATGCGCACGGTGATGGACTCGGCGTCCTCGCCCATGATGAGGCCGGTGACCTGCCGGCCGGAGCGCAGGATGAGCACCGCCTCGGGCGGGCCACCGGGCTCGGCGGCTTGCGGCGGAGGCTGTTGTGGTGATCCTTCTGCCGCGGGCGCCGTCGGAGTCGGCGTGTTGGATGAAGGGTCGGCTTGAGCGTTGGCGGCTGATCGGGGGATCGTCCACAACACGGCGGCGAGCGCAAAGGCGAGGATCGGAGCGTGGGCGCGGGAGGCGCGATTCAGGGGCATCCGGCGATTGTGGTGGCCCGAGCGGGCCGCGTCGAGCGCGGCGTGGCGGATTCTCGGGATCGGCCCTTCAGGCCGCCCGCTGGCGGCCGGGCGTCTTGGGAGGCCCGGCCTTGCGAACCACCTCGAGCGGGCAGGGCTCGTCGGGCGCCACGCACTCGGCGATGCGTTGGACCTCTGTCTCGGCGCCGGTCGCGAGGTCCTCAAGCACGAGCTCGCCATCACGGGCGAAGACTCGCATGGGTCCGCGGATGTCGTTTCGCATGCGGGCCAGCCCGCCGCGAAATTGGAGCGTGACGCCCGCGTGCAGCGTCGACTCGACGCGCAGGGTCGGATCCGTCGATCGCTCGTGCAGGTCCACCAGCCGGCGGATCGCCT
>JBCAXI010000259.1:0-4457 GCA_038534175.1 Planctomycetota bacterium
CCATCGGTCCGCCCCGAGAGTTGGACGGTCTCGTCGTCGTGGTCGGCGCCGGCGACGGCGGTGGGCGCCGGGGCGCTCACGGTCAGCGTCACGGCGTCGGCCCGGCGGAGTTGGCCCTTGGTCATGCCGCCGGCCTTGAGCGTCTTCTTGCTCAGGCCTTCAACAAACACATCGAACGTGCGTCCGATCTGCTCGCGTCCGACCTGCTCGGAGATCTCGGCCTGGATCGCGAGGAGTTGGTTGTTGCGTCGGCGCTTGACCTCGTCCGGCACGTCGTCGGGGATCTTGTCGTACGCGACGGTGCCAGGCCGGGGCGAGTACTTGAAGATGAAGCAGTTCTTGTAGCGAGAGCGCCTGACCAGATCGACGGTGCCCTCGAAGTCCTCGTCGGTCTCGGTGGGGAAGCCGACGATGATGTCGCCCGAGAGCGCGAGCGGACGTCCCTTCTCGGGCTCGTCAAGGAAAGACCTCGCGCGGTCGATGAACTCGTGGTACTCCGAGACGCTGTACCCACGGTTCATCGTCTCGAGCATGCGGTCCGAGCCGGACTGGGCGGGCACGTGCAGGTAGCGGCAGAGGCGCGGGTGGTCGCGGATGACCTCGAGCACGTCGTCGCCGAAGTCGCGCGGGTAGCTGGTGACGAACCGGAGGCGTTGGATCGCGGGGACCTCGTCGTGGATTCGACGGAGCAGGTCGGCGAAGGTGGTGACGCTGGCGCCGGCGAGCGGATCGCGCCGGTGGCCGCCCTTGAATGCTCGGCCTTTTTGGGGCTGCGTGACGCCGTTGAGGCTGACGGCGGCGCCGTGCTCGAAACGGTAGTGGTTGACCGTCTGTCCGAGCAGCGTGACCTCGATGACGCCCTCGTCGGCGAGGCGTTTGCACTCATCGATGATGTGCTCGGGGGGGCGGTGGATCTCGGCGCCGCGGGTGAAGGGGACCACGCAGTAAGTGCAGAACTTGTTGCAGCCGCGGGTGATGCGGACGTACGCGGACTTTCGTTCGGCGAACTCGGGATGGTCGATGGGCGAGACGGCGCGAGAGAGGTCGAGGACCTCGAGCGAGTCTTCGGCGGCGGCGAGCGTGCCGCTGCGTCGCGAGGCGCCGCCCTGGAGCGCGATGGCGTTCGCCGAGTGCGTCGCGGCGTGCTCGCCGAGGCCGTCGGTCAGCGAGGCGCGGGTGCGCACGGCGTTGTCGAGCAGCGCGGGCAGCTTGTCGAGCTCGCCCGGGCCGCACATGACGTCGACCACGGGCATGCGTTTGACGAGATCCTCGCCGTCGCGTTCGGCCATGCAGCCGAGGACGCCGACGACGACGTCGGGGCGGCCCGCCTTGTGCGACCGCATCTCGCCGAGTCGAGACCAGACCTTTTGTTCGGCCTGCTCGCGGACGGAGCAGGTGTTGTAGAGGACGATGTCGGCGTTCTGGGCGTCGGGGGTGAAGGCGTAGCCGAGACGCTGCAGCTCGCCCGCGACGAGCTCAGAGTCCAGCTCGTTCATCTGGCAGCCGAAGGTTTCGAGATAGACGTGCTTGCGTGCCATGCGTCGGGATCGTATGCGGCCTGTTCGAGTAGACTCGACCGATGGCCGAGGGCGACGGATCAGGACGATTCCGGTTCCCGGCGTTCCTTCGCAGGGAGGCGCCGAAGCGGGAGACCCGTTCGCCCACGTCGTTTGACAGCGACTGGGGGAGCGTGGGGGCCAACTGGATCCCGGTCTGGACGCCCGAGTGGCTGACGAAGATCTCGCTGGCGGATAAGTGCCTGGTGCTGTTCGGCGGGGCCGTGGTGTTGATCGTGGTGGTGGCGTTGTCGCTGCCGTGGTTCCGGATGAACGCGCTGGTGGGCGGGGCCGAGCGTCGCCTGACGCGCGAGCTGGCGGCGGCGACGGTGGTCGAGGCCGGCTCGATCGGGCGGACGCTGTCGGTCGCAGAGGCCGAGGCGGCGGGCCAGGACGACCGGTTCGTTCGCCGCGCGATCGATCGATTCCGACGCGACGAGACGCGCGTGTTTTTGGACCAGTCGAGCTGGGTGGGCTTCAGCCGCCAGTACCGCACGGCGATGGCGGTCCGCGATGAGAGCGGGGCGTTGTCATCGATCGTGCTGCTGGATCGCACGAGCGGGGCGCCGCTGCGGCTGCTGGCGATCAACACGCTGCTGCTGGCGATCGCGGCGATCATCGTCCTGGGCCTCGCGCTCTTTGTGTTCTATCTGATCACGCACCGGGTGATTCTGGGGCCGGTGCGCGCGCTCAAGGCGACGAGCCAGCAGGTGCGCGCGGGCAACCACGCGACGCGATCGGAGATCCGAACGGGCGATGAGTTCGAGGAGCTCGCTGGCGCGTTCAACCTCATGCTCGGAGAGCTTCAATCGACGCAGAACCGGCTGCGTCAGGCGATGGCGGCGCAGGACGCGCGGCTCAGCGAGCTGAGCGAGTCCAACGAGGCGCTGTATCAGGCGGCCAAGGTGAAGGGCGAGTTTCTCGCGAGCGTGAGCCACGAGCTGCGCACGCCGCTCAATTCGATCATCGGGTTCGCCGAGCTTCTGCTGGAGATCGCCCAACGTGATGGCGTGTCGATCGAGTCGGCGGGTGAGGACGATCCGGAGCACGAGGCGCGCACGACCGAGCACCGTCGGCGGACGCGCTACCTGGAGAATCTCGACTCGGCGGCGCGGCAACTGAGCGAGCTGATCGAGTCGCTGCTGGAGATGGCGAAGATCGAGGCGGGCAAGGCGGAGGTGCGGGTGGAGCGCGTGGCGCTGGGGCCGTTCTGCGAGGCATTGGTGGGGATGATTCACCCGCTGGCGCACCGCAAGGGCGTGTCGGTGACGCTCGACGTGGCGGACGACCTGCCGATGATCACGACCGACGGCAAGAAGCTGCGTCAGGTGGTGTTCAACTTTCTGAGCAACGCGGTGAAGTTCATCGAGCCGCGGGAGCGGACGGGTCGTCCCGGGCTGGTGGTGCTGCGTGCCGAGCGTCTGGCGCCGGCCGACGAGGACGAGGCCGAGCGTGTGCGCATCAGCGTGATCGACACGGGCCCAGGGATCGCGCGGGACGAGCAGTCGCGGATCTTCGAGAAGTTCACGCAGGCCGACGGCGGGCACACGCGCTCGCAGGAGGGCGCGGGGCTGGGGCTCTCGATCGCCAAGGAGCTGGCGAGCCTGATCGGCGCCGAGATTCAGCTTGAGTCAGATGTGGGCCGTGGGTCGATGTTCTCGGTGGTGGCGCCGGTGGAGTTTGAGCCGGACGACGCGAAGGTCAACGAGCTGGAGAACGCGTTCCGCGGGGCGCTCGCGGGGCGTCGCGGCTGGGCGCCGGGCGAGGCGCCCGATGGTGGCTGACGGCGTCGCACTTGGCTTCCAGCACACGCTGGCCGAGGGGCATGTGGGGCCCGGTCGTGACGGATCCGTCTGCGAGTTGGTGCGGGGCTCAGGCTCGCACGGCTGCGGCGTAGTGGCGCACGTCGATCGGCTTGGCGCCGGAGGGGGGCAGATCGACCGCGACCACGTCGATCCTGACGGGTCGGCCTCGCCAATTCGTCCGGCGCACCACCGCCCGCGCGATGCCCGCGAGCGTGCGCCGCTTCGTCGCGGTGATGTTCGCCTCCGGGGGCGGGGTGCGATCGCGGTCGTCTCGCCGCTTGGCCTTGACCTCCACGATGACAAGCGTGCGTGCGTCGGGCGCCAGGCAGACCAGATCGGCCTCGCCCGGGCCGATGTGGAGATTGCGATCGACCACTCGGTAGCCCTGCCTCCGCAGAAATCGCTCGGCGGCCCGCTCGCCGGCTTGGCCGGTCGACGCGTTGGACGAGCGTCCGGGATTGGCGAGCCAAGGGAGGCGCACGTCGATGGCTCTACGGCGAGGTCGGTGAGGCCGGCACCGCGGCGAGGAAGGGCTGCCAGTTGCCGGCGAGCTCGGGGCGGTGGCGCTCGACGACGATGTCCATCAGGCGGGCGGACATCTCATCGATGCTGGTGAAGCTGGCACGCTCCATGAGGCTGACGACGAAGGCGAGGCCCTTCTCTTCGACCTTGCGGTTCCGGATCGCGTTGCTCAGGCGCTCCTGCTCCTCGTACAGCGTGGTGGAGTTATCGATGATCTCGTCGAGCAGGAGCCAGCTCGTGCGGGCCGCCGGGCCGTCGCCGTCGGAGATCGGGCCGGCCACAGCGCCGGGCTCGAGCGTTTGGGCGGCGGCGTTTAGATTCGGGAACCGCCGCTCGTTGAAGAAGTCGGTCTCGGCACGGGCTGACTCGAGCGTGCGTTCCACGGCGCCCGCGTCGTTGCGTCGGAACGTGTTGAGTTTGGAGGCCGCGACGTCGAGGAAGGGCTCTCCGGCGTCGAGGCGTCGCTGGACCTCGTCGCGTGCGTCATCGTCGTTGCCGCGAACCCATATGAGGTGGAACTTGGCGAGCGGTGGGGCGTTGAACTCGTCGCTGAGGCGTTCGTACTCCAGCTCCA
>JBCAXI010000260.1:0-4433 GCA_038534175.1 Planctomycetota bacterium
TGCATCGCCTAGGCGATGCAGAAAGAGCTCAAGGGCGTCGTCCGCGACGCGCTCGACTTCGCCGAGAACAGCCCGGCACCGACGGTTGAGGACGAGCTCTACAGCGACGTCTACATGAACCCGATGCCGAACCTGAGCCCGATCCGGGACTACCACCACGGGGCCAAGAACCCGCTGCTGTAAGCGATGTTCGGCTCACGACCCGATCCGCGACTGGCCCTCATCGAGCGCAAGCTCGATCTCATCATCGAGTTTCTCGGCATCGAGAACCCGTCCGACGAGTTCGACCAAGTCCGTGACCTGGTCCGACACGGCAACAAGATCGAAGCCATCAGGGTGTACCGCGAGCTCACCGGCTGCGGGCTAAAAGAAGCGAAAGAAGCCGTCGAGCACGGCGTCTGATCACCGAAGACCCACCGATGTCCTCCGACACCCTCCAAAGCCGCATCCCCGTAGACGCCATCGAGGGCTACTGCGCCAAGTGGAAGATCACCGAGTTCGCCCTCTTCGGCTCCGTCCTCCGCGACGATTTCGGCCCCGACAGCGACGTCGACGTGCTCGTCACGTTCCACGAGGACGCGAAGCGATCGCTCTTCGACCTCGTTCACATGGCCGACGAGTTGGAGGAGCTCTTTGGCCGAAAAGTGGACCTGCTGACGCGCCGCTCCATCGAGCGAAGCCACAACCCATACCGCAAGCACCTGATCCTCTCGACCGCCGAGGTGGTCTATGCCGCCTGATGCGGGACCACGCCCACCCGAGGAAGACCTCGCGGCCTTGCAGGACGTGCTCTTCTCCGCCGAACTGGTGCGCGAGCGAGTCGAGGGCAGGCGATACGAGGAACTGGAAGGTGATCTTGAATTCCAGGACCTCATTGTGCATCGCATCGAGATCATCGGCGAGGCGGCTCGCCGTGTGTCCACCGAAACACTCTCCCGAATCCCCGATGTGGACTGGACCGGAGCCAAGGGAATGCGAGACCGGCTCATCCATGGGTATCACGACATCGATCTGGAAGTCGTCTGGGACGTTGCAACTGTTCGGGTCCCTACCCTCATCGACGCCGTAAACCCGTTCCTCGCCCAGTATCCACCACCATCGTCCTGAGAGCCCCAAGAGAGATCCACCATGACCACGATGGAATACCCCGGCAAGCTCACGACCGTCTTCGACCAGCCCACGCCCGAGTTCCTGCCCGAGGACCAGCTCCCCTCGCGCGCCGGCGACCGCGTCATTCAGTACCGCGAGGCGCTCCGCGAGGCCATGAGCGAGGAGATGCGACGCGACGAGCGCGTCTTCCTGCTCGGCGAGGAGGTCGCCGAGTACAACGGCGCGTACAAGATCAGCCAGGGCATGCTCGACGAGTTCGGCGCCAAGCGCATCATCGACTCGCCCATCAGCGAGAACGGCTTCGCCGGGCTCGGGTGCGCCGCCGCCATGTACGGCCTGCGACCCATCATCGAGTTCATGTCGTGGTCGTTCTCCCTCGTCGCCGCCGACGCGATCCTCAACAACGTCCCCAAGATGCTCTACATGTCCGGCGGCCAGTGGGGCTGCCCGATCGTCTTCCGCGGCAACGACGGCGCCGGCGGACAGCTCGGCTCCACGCACTCCTGGTGCGTCGAGGGCCTCTACGCCAACGTCCCCGGCATGAAGATGGCCATCCCGTCGTGCCCCTACGACGCCAAGGGCCTGCTCAAGACCGCCATCCGCGACGACGACCCGGTCTTCTTCTTGGAGTCCGAGCGCATGCTCGGCGACAAGGCCCACGTGCCCGAGGAGGAGTACTACATCCCCTTCGGCCGCGCGTACCTGGCGCGCGAGGGCGACGCCTGCACGCTGGTCAGCTTCGGGCGCCCGGTGAATTTCTGCCTGGAGGCCGCCGAGCAGTTGAGCGCCGACGGCATCGAGTGCGACGTCCTCGACATGCGCACGATCCGCCCCCTCGACATCAACAGCATCATCGAGAGCCTCAAGAAGACCAACCGCATCGTCGTGGTCGACCAGTCGTGGCCGTTCGCCTCGGTCGCCAGCGAGGTCTGCACGCAGGTGATGGAGAAGGCCTTCGACCTGCTCGATCATCAGCCGGTGCGCGTGAACACGGACGACGTCCCGACGCCGTACGCGAAGAACCTGGAGGCGGCGTACCTGCCGAACCCGGAGAAGATCGTCAGCGCGGTGAAGGGCGCTGTGGGCGCGTGACTACAAACCACGACAGCGAATCAGAACAAGCTGATCCTCGATTTCGACTGATCGAGCACATACGTACAAGCGTGCCAAATCCGCGCATCCGAAGCGGGAGCTTTGTAAAGCCCCAGTACTTGGTTGTCCGTTCCGAGTACCGGGGCATTCTGATTGCGATCGCCGCCAAAAAGCACAGTTGGCATGTACAGCTCCAATTGCTCCCCGACGAAGGGTGCGACCAAGGCGCCTTCGAGTACTTGAAAACGCAGCGAAGTGACATCGATCATCACGCGACAGAAGCCGATTTGTTGTGGGACGAATCGGACAAACCGGATGCGCGACGCAATATCACGATCGTCGGCGAAGGCGGCTACGACTGGCCGACCACAGAGTGGGGTCGCATTTCTGCCGACGTTTCTGCCGCGTTTGCCAAACTCGACAGTGCGGTAGCTCCACTTCTCGCGAACGCCGCCGCCGCAGGAAACACACACAAGGTTGATCGCCCCTCGCATCTGGGGCCGTGAAACCGGCTTGGATGCCGTAGTCTGAGCGAAGCGAAGGCCACGATCGAGCGCCCAACACGTGGCCTTCCTCGCTTCGCTCGTCAGACCACGGCACCCGATCTTTTGAGCATCCATCGCGGTTCCTCAGCCGAAACCCAACTCCATTCCGCGGGGTATCAACGTCACCCTCACAGGAATGGAGACGCCATGCTGCGCTCGCTGCTCGCCCTCGCTCTCACCGCCACGGTCACATCTGCTGACGTCCTTCCGGGCCAGCCCGCGCCGCCGCTTGAGATCGAGCACTGGCTCACCATCCGCGACCTGCCCCGCTCCGGTCGCCACGAGCCGCTGACCAACCTCGATGCTGGCGGCGTCACCGTTGTCGACTTCTGGGCCACCTGGTGCGCCCCTTGCGTCGCCAGCTTTGAGAAGGTCTCGGACATGCAGGCCACGTACGCCGATCGCGGCGTGCGCTTCATCGGCGTGACCGAGGAGCCACTGCCGCTCGTGCATCGATTTATGCACAATCGTCTCGGCAACGGCAAGACGCACTTCGAGCGCATCCGCTTTGACATCGCCGTGGATCCTGACGGCTCGACCGTCAACGCGCTCATCCCCGAGTCCATGCGGGGCATCCGCCCCATCGCCGCCGTGGTCGATGGCAGCGGCACGATCGCGTGGGTCGGCGACCCCCGCGTCGGCATGACCGAGGCGATCGACCAGATCCTCGCCGGCACGTGGGACGCCGAAGCGTTCGCGTCGACGCTCGACGAGCGCACACGCATCGAGGCCGAACGGAATCGGATCATGGACGAGGAGGACTGGGCCGCGGCCAAGCAGTCCTTCTGGAGCGACCAGGGTTTCCTGACGCGGATCGCGTTCGGCATCGCCTTCAACTACGGCGGGCAGATTGAAAACACCGACCCCGCCATCGCACGCGCGTTCGCGTCCCGCGGCATCGAGCTCGACCCCACCGACGCATACGCCCACCACACGCTGGCGCGCGTCGAGTTCAACGACGGCAATACGAAGAAGGCCGCCGAGCGGCAGCGCAAGGCGATCGAGCTCAACGCCGCCGACGCCTCGCGGGATCGCTACGCCGAGTACTACACCCGCACGCTTGAGGAGTACGAGGCCTCGCTCGAATCCGGCTCGTAGTCTGGCCCCGTGCCGACGCCCGACGAGTTCATCGCCGACCTGCCCCTACCCCTCCGCAAACGCGCGGCCCAGCTCCGCACGCTCGTCTTCGAGCTGGCCCCCCACGCCGCCGAGAGGGTCACCTGGGACGCCATCAGCCTCTACGACCCCGATCGCGGCGGGCCCATCAAGGGCAACATCTGCCAGATCGTCCACCGCGATGGTGCCCTCCGCCTGGACTTCCCCCTCGGCTCGCTCATGGACGACCCCAATGGCGTCCTGCAAGCCCAGAACAAGCGGGCCGGAAAGCGCTACGTGCCCATCGGGACCACCACGCCCTCGCTGACGGTCATCCGTGGCCTGATCCGGGCCTCGCTCGACCGCCCCGACAAGCCGAAGAGGATGAAGCCGACCGACGGATCGTCCTAGGCAAACGCCCCTACACTCGTCTTTCCCGTCGCACGCCCCCGCAGGAGCCGAGCACGATGCCCATCGAAGTCACCATGCCCCGCCTCTCCGACACCATGGAGCAGGGCACCGTCGTCAAGTGGCACGTGAAGGAGGGTGAGGAGGTCTCCACAGGCCAGGTGCTCGCCGATATCGAGACCG
>JBCAXI010000261.1:0-4424 GCA_038534175.1 Planctomycetota bacterium
GACGGGTGAGCATCTCGTAGCGCTGGTCATCAGAGTCGGTGACGGGCAGCGAGGCGGGCTCGCGGAGCGAGGGCTCAAGCCAGGCCAGGGCGTCGGCGTACGAGCGCTCGGATCGCCCGAGCGTGCGAAGCTGTCGGACGAGCCGCCCCCCGAGGCCGCGGAGCTTGAAGCGATCCCACACGAGGAGCTTGCCAAGCAACAGCAGGTACGCGGCGCCCCAGCCGATCATCAGCCAGAGCACGACATCCGAGCGAAATCCCTGCAGACCGCCGAACGCCCAGAAATACAGGCACGCGGCGGTCGGCGCCCAGCCGAGCGCCATCAGCGCCAGACGACCGAGCCGTCGCCAATACGGCGCCAGACCGATTGCCCGGCGCAAGCGGGGCGTGCGCTCCTCCGGGCGATCGCCACGGTCGTAGATCGCCTGGAGTTGAAGCAGCGTCCGCCGCGAGGCGACGTCCAGCCGACGCAGGCGGCGCGCACTCAGATCGCTCTCCACCGAGCCGGGCGTGACCGCGGCCGACGTGATACGCGTCACGGCGGTCGCGAGCAACGCGTCGATATGGTCCACCAGCCGAAGGCTCGCGAGCGCCTCATCCACGTCGCCGCCGACGGCCGCGTGGAATCGATCGAGCACGCTGTTGAGGTCGTCGTAGTCGATCAAGAACGACTTTCGATCGGGATGCCGCTCGTTATGCGAGCGAATCGCCGAGCCCAGCTGGAGGCGGATCGCGGTCTTGCCGCTGCCCTTCTCGCCGAAGACGATCGAGGTGCTCGGACGTCCGAGATCGCCGAGGATCTTCTCAAAGTCGGAGTGCTCGGCCCCGCGGGCCTTGGCGGCGGCGCTGAGATCGAGGTTCGCCATACGAGCGAACACGTTGTCGTGCCGCGCTTCCTCGCCGCGGAAGGGGTTCTCCTCGATCCGCCAGTGCTCGAAGAAATGGGAGAGATTCACGAGACCTCCTGAGGCTGTTCCCGAACCCGGGATGATCGTTGGCTGTTGATCGAACGGGACTCAGTGATCCACGCGCTTGCCGAGCATCGGCGCGATCTCCTCGACCATCTTGTCGCGGAGCGCCGGGTCGCGGGCCTCGAGGTTGAGCCGCAGCAGCGGCTCGGTGTTGCTCTTGCGCACGTTGCACCACCACCCGGACGACTCGAAGCAGTCGATGGTCACGCCATCGAGCTCGTCGATCGACTCGGCATCGAGGGCGTAGGTCTCCTTGAGCTCCTCGAGCGCCTCATCCTTCTCCTCGTTCTCGAAGTTGATCTCGCCCGACTGGTGGTACCGGGCAACGGGTGCGACGAGCTCGCTCATCTTGACGCCCTCCTCGGCGAGCGTTGAGAGCACCGTGGCCATCGCGATGACGCCCGAGTCGGCGTTGAAGTTGTCTCGGAAATAGAAGTGCCCGCTGAGCTCGCCGCCGAAGACCCCGCGGGACTCCGCGAGCGCCGACTTCATGAACACGTGCCCGACCCGCCCGCGCACGGGCTTGCCGCCCGCGGCGATCACGTCCTCGGCCAGCGCACGGGTCGATCGCAGGTCGTAGGCGATCGCCGAGCCCTTGTTGGCTTTGAGGAACCGCTTGGCGAGCACGGCGGTCAGGAGGTCGCACCCGACGATCGCGCCGCGCTCGTCGACCACGACGCAGCGATCGGCGTCGCCATCGAAGCAGAGGCCGAGGTCGGCCTTCTCGCTGACCACGGCCTCCTGCAACCCGGCCAGATTGGCCGCGACGAGCGGGTTGGGCTCGTGCACGAACTCGCCCTTGCTGTTGTCGAAGTGCATCTCGACGATGTCGAGTCCCTCGATCTCGGATCCGCCCTTACCGAAGACCTTGGGCAGCGTCGTGCCGGCCATGCCATTTGATGCGTCGACGACGACGCGGATCGGCTTGCCCTTGAGATCGAGGAACGATCGGACGTGGCGGATGTACCCGTCCCACAGGTCTCGCTGCTCGCGTCGGCCTGTGGGCGTGAGCTTTTTGGAGTTCTTGTCGGTCATGGCGGCGTGCTTGCGCACGTCGGCGAGCCCGTTCGCCTCGCCCACGGGCTTGGCGTGGGACCGAGAGACCTTGAAGCCGTTGTACTGCGGCGGGTTGTGGCTGGCGGTCACCTGCACGCCGCCGGCGCAGCCGAGGTGGTTGATCGCGAAGTAGATGAAGGGTGTATCGACGAGGCCAACATCGATCACGTCGCCGCCGTGGGTGTTGACGCCCTCGATCAGCGCGTCCTGCAAGGAGGGGCTGCTCGTTCGCATGTCGCGCCCCACCACGATGTTCTTCATCATCGGGGTCGTCTCGCCCGCGGCGGCGGCCTCGTCGAGAAGGAACTTGCTCACGCCGAAGCCGATCTGCCACGCCATGGGCTCATCGAGCAGGTCGGGGTAGGTGCCGCGCACGTCGTACGCCTTGAAGACTCGTCCGAGCATGGGCTCTCCAGTCGAATGCGGGGGGCTGCGAATGGGAACCGAGAGGTTAGGCAGGCGCCCCGAGTTCGCCCATTGATGTTCGCTTTGTATTAGGTGAAATGAGCCGAGACTTTCGGCTTACTACTCACGAAGCACGTGCGGCTCGACACCCTCGGGCAGCGCGGCGAGGAAGGCCCGCCCGTAGCTCTTGGTGACGACCCGTGGATCTAGCACCGCGACACGCCCGCGGTCGTCGCCCGATCGGATGAGGCGCCCAAAGCCCTGCTTGAATCGGATGACCGCTCGCGGCAACGCCTCTTCCCTAAATGGATCGCCCCCGCGGTCGCGGATGCGCTCGGTGCGCGCCTCCGTCAGCGGGCGGTCGGGCGGATCAAACGGGAGCTTGGTGATGATGACGTTGCGGAGCGCCTCGCCGCGCACGTCCACCCCCTGCCAGAACGACGCGGCGCCGAGTAGCACGGAGCGATCGTGCTCCCGGAATCGTCGAAGGAGCTCACCCCGCGGGCCGTCGCGCCCCTGCGCAAGCAGGGGCATGTCGAGGGACTCGAGCGGCGCGGCGAGCCGGTCGGCGACCGCATTCAACGCCGCGAACGAGGTGAACAAGACGAACGCGCCGCCATCGGTCGCGACGAGGTGATCGAGCACACGCGCCACGAGGGCGTCGTAGTACCCCAGCGAGGCACCGCCGGCGCCGGCCGGGCTGTCCATCGAGACGTCGACGAAGAGCTCGACCTGTCTGGCGTGATCGAAGGGGCTGCCGAGTTGGAGCGTGCGGGCGCCGTCGCAGCCGAGCCGCTCGATGACATGCGTGAACGCCGCCTCGCGGTGCTCGGCGGGCTCGTCCTCGGAGGGCGAGCGCGTCGCGAGCGTGGCGCTGGTGAGCACCACGCTGGGTCCGTCGTCTCCGAAGAGATGCTCGCGGAGCACGGGGGCGACATCGATGGGTGAGCACGCCATGCCCACACGCAGGCGCGAGCCGCCTTGGCCCGCGCTCGATACCTCGGTCCAGTACGCGCATCCGGGCAGGCTTTGCACGACCAGCGCCTCGGCGTCGTCGGCGATCGCGGCCGCGCGCTGGGCGTAGGCATTGAGCTCGAAGCGATCGGCGTCGGTCGAGGCGTCGTCCTTGAGGAGGCGAAGGCGCTGGACGAGCCGGTTCATCGGGTCGCTGAGCGGATTGTCGATCGCGCCGGGCGTGCGCACGCGGGCGCTCGTTGAGGGCGATCGACGCTGCCCGGCATCGTGGGCGTCCGACCGCGTGAGCGCCTCGACGGACTCGAAGAAGTCGCCGGCGGCCTCGCCCGCGTCCATGACCAGCCGAACAGCGCGATCGACCGGCTCCGTGTCGCCGCTGGAGAGCGAGAGATTCGCGAGAAATCCCTTGCGCGTGCGCTCGTGGTAGAGTGACGAGAGCAGATGCCGCACGCGCCCCTCGGCGAGCGAGCGCCCGAAGTGCTCGCCGGCGACCTCCTCGACCATGTGCGCCTCGTCGAGCACGACGTGGTCGTAGCTGGGCAGAAAGCCGGCCTGCTGAGCGCGGAGCGCGAGGTCGCTGAAGAACAGCGCGTGATTGCAGACGAGCAGGTTCGCGTCTTCCATCTCGCGTCGGGCGGTCTGATAGAAGCACTCGTTGTGATGCGGGCACTTTCGGCCCATGCAGTTACCGCTGTCCGACTGCACGCGGTCCCACACGCCCGGGCGCTCGAGCGAGGGCAGCGTGGAGAGGGTGCCGTCCTCGGTCTGGTAGCCCCAGTCCTCGATGACGTGCAACGACCGACGCGAGGCGGCGTCGGCGAAGAGCTTGTCCTGCCGCGACGAGGCGAGTCGCAGCCGGCGGATCGAGACGTAGTTGCCTCGGCCCTTGACCAGCACGGCCTTGAACGGGCGCCCCTCCCACCCGCTGCGCTCGAGCGCGCGCGACATCCAGAGATAGGGAATGCACAAGACAGAAATAAACTAAAAAAACGGGGTGGGGGTTTGCGGGGGAGGGGGG
>JBCAXI010000262.1:0-4380 GCA_038534175.1 Planctomycetota bacterium
GATAAATCGACGCCGCGATGGATGAAGGGCTGGCTGATCGCGGCGGGGCTCTACAACCTGCTGTGGGGCGCGGTCGTGGTGCTGGTGCCGAACCTGCTGTTTAATCTCGCGGGGATGGAGCCGCCGCGATACCCGCCGGTGTGGCAGAGCGTGGGGATGATCGTGGGCGTCTACGGGATCGGATACCTGGTCGCCGCGGGTGATCCGCGTCGGCACTGGCCGATCGTGCTCGTCGGCTTTCTTGGCAAGATCTTCGGGCCGATTGGCTTCGTGATGGCCGGTATCAAGGGAGATCTGCCGTGGTCGTTTGGCATGACCATCCTCACGAACGACCTGCTGTGGTGGATTCCGTTCGCGATGATCCTGTGGGACTCGGCACGAAACCAGGGAACGCCGCCGGACGGTGAGAGTGTTCCGATCGATCGTGCGCTCGATGGACTGCGCGATCAGCACGGCACCACGCTGCGAGAGGTGACCGATCGGCGAGCGACGCTCGTGGTGCTCTTGCGGCACTCGGGTTGCACGTTCTGCAAAGAGACGCTTGGCGATCTGCGTCGGCAACGGCGCGCGATCGAGGAGGCGGGCGTGGGCCTAGCGATCGTCACCATGTCCTCGCGCGAGGCGAACGGCGGATTGGCTGATCGTTATGGCCTGTCGGACGCGTCGTGGTACAGCGATCCGGATCGGATCGCGTATCGCGCGTTTGAATTGACGCGGGGTCGGTTTGGACAGCTGTTCGGTGTTCGGGTTTGGGTGCGAGGGGCGATGGCCGTGTTGCGTGGTCATGGGGTGGGCAAGCTCGACGGCGACGGATTCCAGTTGCCCGGCTCGTTCGTGGTCCACGAGGGTCGCGTGGTTCGGGCCTATCGCCATGCGCACGCGGCGGATCGGCTCGATCACGTCGCGTTCGCCTGCGCGGGGCCCGCGTGAGCGGCGAGACGCTCGTCGTGCTGGGGCACGCGGGCGCGACGTGGTTTATGGTCGGTCTTATCTGGTTCGTGCAGATTGTGCACTACCCATTGATGCGCACGGTGGGCGTGCCGCGGTGGCTCGAGTACGAGGCGCGTCACACAGCCCGCACGACGTGGGTGGTAGCACCCACGATGTTCGTGGAGTTAGGCACGGCGGTCTTGCTCGCATGGCAGTTTCGCAGCGACGCGTGGTCTTGGATCGCGTTTGCGGCGTTGGGGCTTGTGTGGGCGGCCACGTTCTTGTGGCTCGTGCCGTTGCACGGACGCCTCAGCCGAGGCCATGACGAGAAGTTGATTGTTGCATTAGCCCGCGCCAACTGGCTGCGAACCATTTTATGGAGTGGGCGTGGCGTGTACGCACTCAGCCTGCTCACCTGACCGCTGGGCGGTGTGCTACCAAGGGTTCTGAACGAAGCACGCTCGTCCGGTCTTGAGGATGTAGTCCTGGTGATAGTCCTCGGCCGGATAGAACCGGTCGGCGGCCTGGACCTCGGTCACGATCGGCTTATTGTATCGCCCCGCCTTGTTGAGCTTGGCGATGAACGCCTCGGCCTGCTTCTTCTGCTCCTCACTCACGAAGTAGAGACCCGAGCGGTATTGCGTGCCAATGTCGGGGCCCTGGCGATTGAGCTGGGTGGGATCATGCATGGTGAAGAAGGCCTCGAGCAGTCGCTCGTAGCTGATCTTGGCGGGGTCGAAGACGACCTTGACCGCTTCGGCGTGTCCGGTCTTACCGGTGCAGACAGCGCGGTAGTCGGGGTTTTCGACGTCGCCGTTCATGTAGCCGCTCTCGGCAGCCAGAACACCTTCACCCTTTTGGAAGTAGTGCTCGATGCCCCAGAAGCAGCCGCCGGCGAAGTAGGCGGTCTCGGTTTGGATCGCGGGCGCGGCCTGCTTCGGGAGTTCCTGGCCAGTTTCGTAGAACGTGAGCGAGGCGGAGTTGAGGCAGTGCCGCTGGCCCGTGGGGCGGGGGCCGTCGTTGAACACGTGGCCGAGGTGGGCGTTGCATCGTGCGCAGCTGATCTCGGTGCGGGCCATGCCGTGCGAATCGTCGACGGTTTCGGAGACGTGTGCGGGGTCAAACGGTCGGTAGAAGCTGGGCCAGCCGGTGCCGGAATCGAACTTGTGCTGGCTGGAGAAGAGGGGTAGCTGGCAGACGACGCAGGCGTATGCGCCGTCTTTCTTGTTGTCGAGGAGCGTGCCGCAGAACGGGGCCTCGGTGCCGTCTTTTTGCGTGATGCGGTAGGCCTCGGGGTCGAGCTTGGCGGCGAGCTCGGCGACGCGCTCCTCTGAGAGCGGCGTGATGTCATAGCCGGCGGCGCTGTAACGGGGGAGGTTATCGGTGGCAGCCATCGTGGTGTCTCCCTTTAAGGGGTCGGTGTTGCTCGCGGCGTTGGCGGCGGGTGCGGAGAGGAGTGCGTAGGCCGCGCCCATGCCGATGAGCAGTGCGATGACGAAGATGATGGCTTTCATCTGGGCTCCGTTCGGTGGGCGACGTGTGCCGACGCCGAGACCACCCGTGTGGTGTCGGATCAAGCGATCTCGATGGCCAGCGTATTCCGTATCGGGCGGGCCGAGAACGCACGGGTGGGTGTTCGAGCCGGGGCGGCCTGCCAGATGCTGGGTTGCGCACGCTCGGTCGCGGGCGATTGAAGCTTGGATGAGCGCACCAAGCGGGGCGCTCGGTTGGCGAGCGCCCCGCGGGTGTTGGTCATGGATGGCGTGTCACGCGATCGTTGGTTGCCCGAGTGGGTTGGCGAATCGCGTGGGGTTGGGTGGGGTTGGGTGTGGCGTCAGCCGCCGCTGAGATCGACCTCGACGGTGGCGAGGAAGACTCCGGAGCTGCCATCGACGATGTCGACGTAGAGCTCGCGGGTGAGGTCGAAGAGGCCTGGGTTGATGGTGGTGGGGATCTCGCCGGGCGTGAAGAGGTTGGCGGTGGACGACTCGAAGGCGAGCTGGACGACGATGTCGACGGTTCCGTAGCCGTCGAGCTCGGCGGAGTAGATGAAGTCCATGAAGAGCGTCGTGCCGCCGGTGTCGGGATCGTTGTTGTTGAACTCGATGATGCCGGCGTCGTTGAAGAGGCCGTTGGTAAGCGAGAAGGCGTTCTCGTCGTCGCCAAAGGCGAGGGTGACGCCGGTGTCGGTGAGGAAGAAGGTCTCGAAGCCATCGGTGAACTCGGTAGAGGTGTTGGCGGTGTCGAGCCCGATGCCGATGCCGAGGACGTCGCCGGAATTGAAGCCGTTGAGCACGCCTTGCGGGTCATCGACGAAGGAGGCGAAGCCGCCGAAGCCGTAGGCGGCGGTGGTGGGCTGCATGGTTCCGCCGCCGTCGCCGCCGCTGGGGTTGCCGCTGGTGCCGTTGGAGCCGGCGAAGAACTCGATCTCGCCGGAGGCGTTGCCGAGGGTGACGAGCTCGGGTGTGAAGATGGAGACATCGATGGCGCGGACGCCGTCGGCGAAATTCGCGACATCGAAGGTGAGGGGGAGCTCGTCGCTGGGGAATTGGAGTCCCTCGGCCTCGAGGTCGACCGAGGCGACGATGCGCACGTCTCCGACGCCCTCGATGTTCTCGTTGAGCTCGATGCGGAGCGAGTAGCTCGTGGTGGTGGTGGAGCCGTTCGGCAGCTCGACACGGTGTCCGGATGGAACGAGGCTGGAGACATTGCCCGTGAAGACGCTGTCGCCGAGGGCGACGTAGGCGATGCTGATGCCGGCGTACGAGCCGACGGCGGTGTCGGAGGGGTTCTGGTCCGGCGTGTCGGTGTCGAAGACAAAGGCGACGGTGATGGCCTCGTTAACGGCGGCGCGGATACCGGTGGCTTGGAGGTCGGCCTGTTCGATCGGCGCGCTGAAGAGGAAGAATGAGTCGCCCGTGGGCACGTCGAACGGTGGCGCGGCGGGATCGCCCGTGTCGGGCTCCATGCCGGGCAGCGTGGCTTGTGGCTGGCCGAAGAGCGCGAAGGTGGCGGGGTCGGGATCGGGGGCGGCCTCGGTGTCGATGTTGACGCCCTCGATCTCGCTGGCGAGTCCGCCGGCGGCGAGCGTCTCGAAGACGCGCACGCCGCGCTCGCTGGCGAACGAGGATGAGACGATGTCGGTGTATCCGATGTAGGCCTCGGCGCCGGCGGCGAGGAAGGCGTCGGCCATCGAGCGGTCGAAGGCGGACTTGCAGGCGCCGATGTAGACGACGGCTCCGGTCATGTCGCCGGCGTATCGGCGTACGAAGTCGGGGGTGATGGCGAAGGTGCCGTTGTCCTCACTGCCGGCCCAGGCGAGTCGTCCGGAGATGAGGTCTGCGAGGTTGTCTTGGATGGCTTGTTCGTCGATGTCGACGCCGGTGTCGACGATGACGCCGTACGCGGGACTCGGCGTCACCTCAAAGCTCGGCGCCAGCGCCTCCGATA
>JBCAXI010000263.1:0-4373 GCA_038534175.1 Planctomycetota bacterium
GACCATCTCGACGTGGGTGATCGCCAGCCCGGCGTCGAGAAGCATGGGTGCCAACGCCGTCACGGAGAAGCAGCACTGGTGCTCGTGGTACACCGTGTCGATGATCCCGCGGCGGACCATCTCCACCACGGAAGGAAACTCGAACACCGCAACACCGTCGTCGGTCAGCAGCGCGCGCACGCCGCGAAGAAACGACCGCTGATCCGCGACATGGGCGAGCACGTTCTTCGCAAGCACGACGCGAGCGCGGTCGCCTTGGCTCGCCAGCCGATGGGCGAGCGTCTCGCTGAAAAACTCGCCGAGTGTCTCGATGCCGATCGAGCGCGCGTGCTCGCTCGGCCCGGGGGCCGGATCGATACCGAGCACCCGCACGCCACGCTCAGCAAAGGGCGCCAGCAACGAGCCATCGTTGCTTCCGAGGTCGACCACCAGGTCATCGGATCCGAGCGAGTGCGCCTCGATCAGCGCCGCGGCGTGCGCCCGGAAACTCGCCACGAGCGACGCCGAGAACCGCGAGTGGTACGGGAACGCCGGATCGAACAGCTCCTCGGCCGACACGCGATGCGTGATCTGCACCAGCGAGCAGGCCGTGCAGCGCACCAGCACCAGCGGCACTCGAGCTTCGGGACCCGGGCGCCCAGGATCGACGAGCCGATCGGCGAGCGGCATGTCGCCGTAATCGAGAATTGTTTCGAACGAGGCGCCGTCGCAGCCGCGGCAGTTCGTGACCTCGCTCACGCCCGCACCCGAAGGTCGTTTCCGATCAGGCCTTGTTCGAGCAACCAGCGGATGTGCTCGAGCCGCGCAAATCGCGGGCCCTCGAACGCCTCGGGTGAGAGCGTCTGACCGCGCATCCACTCCACGACGCCGACAATGCCGTCGTGGAGCGATCGAAGGGGCCTCGCGTCGGGCAGCGCGTCATCGAGTCGATCGCAGCGCACGCGGTAGCACCGTCGATCGGCGGTCGCTCCAGGCTCCATCTCCACCCGACACTCGGGCGCCGCCGTACGGACCGCATCGGCGACGTCCGAGATGCGATGGTTCATGCTCGTCGCGCCCACGTTCAGCACGCGCCCTCGGATGTCGTCGGTCGGCGCCTCAATCGCCGCGACGGCGGCCCTCGCGATGTCCTCGACATGCACCAGCGGACGCCAGGCCGATCCATCGCTCTTGAGCACGATTCGGCCGGTTGATACGCCCCACGCGGCAAAGTTGTTCACGACCAGATCGAATCGCAGCCGCGGCGAGGGACCGAACGCCGTCGCGTTGCGCATGAACACGGGCGCAAAGGACCGATCGGCCAATGGCGCGATGTCGCGCTCCATGTTCGCCTTGGACTCGGCGTACGGCGTGATGGGCCTGAGCCGCGCGGACTCGTCCACCCAATCGGCGCCCGATGACCCGTACACCGAGCAGCTCGACGCCAGCACGAGCCGGGACACGCCCGCGCGCTTGGCGCACTCGGCAACCCGGACCGACGCGCGATGATTAATCTCGTGCGTCAGCTCGGGATCGAGACTCCCCAGTGGGTCGTTTGACAAGCCCGCGAGATGGACCACCGCGTCGGCGCCGTCAAAGTCAGACGACTCCGCGTCGCGGATGTCCTTCTCGAGCTTCGGTGTCTGCGCGAGACCGTCGCCCGTTGAGCATCGGCGATACAAATCGCTGTCGAGCCCGATGACTTCATGCCCACGCTCAAGTAGCATCGGTGTGAGCACGGCCCCGACATACCCGAGATGACCCGTCACCAGCACGCGCATCAGTCGTCCCACCGTTTCCAGGGCGCTCGCCCGGATTGCCACAGCTCGTTCAACGCGTCCACCTCGTGTGGCAGATCCATGCAGGCCCAGAAGCCGTCGTGGCGGTGGGCGGCGAGCTGGCCGTCGCGCACGAGCGCGGGCGTCACGTCGCGCTCCCATGACAGCGACGAATTGCTCGAAAGATAGCGGCCGATGCGCGCATCCAACACAAAGAAGCCGCCCGAGAACCAGTCGATCGATTGCTTCTCAACGAAGGAGGTCACGAGATCGCCCTTCAACCCCAGCCGACCGAACCGAGCGGGCGGATGGATCGCCAGCACGGTCGCGAGACGCCCGTGGTCGGCGTGGCGATCCCGCATGGCGCCGAGGTCCGCGTCGGTAAGGCCGTCGCTCCACGCCATGTAGAACCGCTCATCCCCGAGCCGATCGAGCACGCGCGCGAGCCGTGCCGCGTTGCCGGTGTTCGCCCCGGTGTTCACGACCTCGACGTTCGCGTCGTGCTCGCACGCGTCGACGACCTGCTCGCTGCGATACCCCGCGGCGACAATCACTCGATCAACTCCGTGTGATCGCAGCACTTGGATGACATGCCACAGCACGGGACGCCCCCCGACTTCGACGAGCGGCTTGGGACGGTCGGCGGTCAACGCGCCGAGGCGACTGCCTCGCCCGCCCGCCACGATCACCGCGTTCACCCGAGCGGTTCCGCACGCACGCGACCGATCGTCACATCGGTGTGGTGCGCCATGATCACCGCGCTGCCCGCGGGCGTCTCGCGGTCGAGCCCGCGTGCGGTGAGCTGGGGCGTCTCAGGCTCCGGCTCGTCGGCGTGCCAGACGCTGGCGCCGTAGACACCGCGCCCGTCCGGCCCCGTCTGCGACGCGACGCGGAACACGAAGCTCATACCCGGCTCGACATGGCGCCCGTGCGCCTCGGCCGCTAACGGCTCGACGAATCCCGGACCGCGCAGTCGGAATCGCATCTCACTCTCGGGAAGGTCCTCGTCGTGCTCGAGCCGTGCCATAGCGCCGAACGGGAACCAGCCGCGCGCCGGCTTGATATCACCCCAATCGTGGTGCCCCTCCCACCGCACTTGCACGCCGAACGCGGGGCCCATGGAAGGCCAGCCGAGCACACGCGGCGAGCGATCGACGTCGTGGATGGTCACGGTGGCCGTGATCTCATAGTGGCGCCAGCGCACGTCGCCGATCGCGACCATGCGGTCGTATCCGGGCTCGAGCGTGCGGAGTCCGCCGTGCTCGATGCCCCAACACCCGTCGGCGATCTCACAGAGGTCTTGCGGCCTCTCCGCATTCGCCCAATCGGTCTCGAACGGCAGCGGCCAGCGCGTGTTCTTATCGATGTGGATCTTGATCTGCGACTCGAGCTCGGCGCCCTCGCGGTCGTTCGCCCAGAGCGTGATGACGTTCTCGCCTTGCACCAGACGATCGCGCGAGAACTCCAGGCAGAAGTCACCGTCCCGCCCGAGGCGGAACGCCGACGGGCCGACGCTGACCGGAAAGCGGCCCCGTCCGTTGATCGCATAGCTCACCGAGTCGATGCCGGCCTCGGCCGAGGCTCTTCCGAGGATCCGCGTCGGCCTCGAGGCGTGCCCGATTTGCCCAAGGTGCTGTTCCTCACCACCCCAAACGTCGATCGAGATTCCATCGGTGGACATGCGTGCTTCCTCCGTCTGGCGGCGTCGCCGGGAGCCCGACGACGTCCGATATCGTATGAGCTTTCTCTCACAGACCCGACATGAGCCCTTCGACACCCATGCCACGACTCTCTATCGGTCTTCCGGTCCACAACGGCCAGCGGTACCTGGGCGATGCGATCCGATCGATCCTCGTCCAGTCGCACACCGACCTCGAGCTGCTCGTCTGCGATAACGCCTCGACGGACCGTTCCCTCGAGATCGCCCGTCGCTACGCGACTCTCGATTCACGAGTCCGGGTTCTGACCAGCCCGACGAATCGTGGCGCCGCCTGGAACTTTAATCGGGCCGTCGCCGAGGCGAGTGGCGAGCTCTTTAAATGGGCCTCGCACGACGACGTGCTCAGCGATCACTTCCTCCACCACACCATCGCGCTGCTCGATAAACGCTCGGACGCGGTCGTGGCGCACTGCGAGACCCTGCGGCTCGACGCGAGTAGCCGAATTGCCGGCACCTACGAGCGCCAGCCGTCCTTCGACGAGCCAAGAGCGAGCGATCGCTTCCGAAGCGTGATCAGGACGCCGCACCGGTGCCTGGCGGTGTTCGGCGTGATGCGTCTCGACGCGCTTCGCGCCACACCGATGATCGGGGCCTACACCGGCTCGGACCGTAACCTCCTCGCCGAGCTCGCGCTGCGGGGACCGATCCTCCACGTTGAGCGCGCGTTGTTTGCGCGGAGAGATCATCCCGACGCCTCGATCCGAAAGCACCGAGACGAGCGGGCGCGGGCCGAGTGGTTCGATCCAACGCTTCGCGGGGCGGCGATCCGTCCCACGTGGCGCCGTTGGCTCGAGTACGCGTCGGGCGTCGAGCGCGCGCCGATCTCTGCCTTTGAGCGAGCACGCTGCCACCGCCATCTCACGGGCTGGTTGCTGGGGGCGCATCAGGACGGGCCG
>JBCAXI010000264.1:0-4360 GCA_038534175.1 Planctomycetota bacterium
AGCTTCACCTATGACACGGGCCTTGCCCAGGCCCCCGGCGATGATGATCTGCTCGTCTCGGGCGTGCCCATGGGCTCGAACACCGGCTCCATCACCACGCCCCTTGGCGACGCGATCGGCCTGTGGGACAAGCCCAAGAACGACTCGTTCGCGTTCCGTCTCGGCGACAAAAACGATGACTCGGGGCACCGCGGATTCGAGGGCGTCAGCGGCTGGGGCTGGTTGAACCACGGCGACCCCAACGCGCACGTCAAGTCCTCCGACTGGATCTTCACGCTCTCGCCCACCCCCGTGCCCGCGCCCGCCACGGCGGTGCTGGCCGGTCTCGGCGGGCTCCTGCTCGCCAGCCGACGCCGCGACTGACTCGTCGCCCTCGGCCAACGCCATGTGTCATGCCGCGAGCCCGCCCCGCCACCGCCCCGCCCCCGCGGCGGGCGTCGTTCCGCCAACCGGTCGCAAAAAGTCTTCTTTTTCTCGTATCTAGGTGGCAGAACTCAAAACCGGTGCCACACCAGTACATGGTGACCTGGGGCTTTTGTGCGCCCTGCACCGACTGTCGGAATTCGAGAAGAACGAGAGGAAATACCCATGAAGACTCACATCGCGACCGCGGCCATGGTGGCCGCGGCGGGCATCGCTGCGTCCGCAGCCTGGGCCCAGCCCATCATCGCTCCCGGCGTGTACCTGGCGTCGAACCACCCGGACGCGGCGCTCACCGAGCCGGGCTACGGCCTGCGTCTCGACGAGCTTGTCGACGTCACGAGCGAGCACGACAACTTCACCTTTGATTTCAACCACGTCGAGTCGCAGGTGCTCTTCACCTTCGACGGCAGCTCGATCACCATCGCGGGTGAGGCGTTCGGCGGACGCGACGTCGGGACCGACTACGCCGTCGAGCCGCTCACGGGCGTCTACTCATTCTCGTTTAAGTACGACGTCGGCGTGCAGCAGGCGCCGGGGGATGACGACCTGCTCGTGGTGCCCGACGCCAACGGCGACAACACCGGCTCGATCACCACGCCCACCGGCCTGACCATTGATCTGTTCGACTTCGTCCGCGGCGGCTTCAGCTTCCGCATGGGCGATGGCGACGACGACACCGGCCACCGCGGCTGGGATGGCCTCAGCGGCTGGGGCTGGCTCGCCTACGAGGACGGGCACGAGATGTCCTCCGACTGGATCTTCACGCTCTCCCCCACGCCGGTGCCGGCGCCCGCATCCGTCGCGCTCGTTGGGCTCGCCGGCCTCATGGCGTCCAAGCGTCGTCGCGGTTGAAGAATCGTCCGAAAAAATCCCGGTCGTGGTGGCACGACCGGGATTTTGTGTCACACCAGTAGAGTCAAGATAGGACGTCGCGCCTCATCGAATCTCGCCGTCGCGAGGTCGACCCAGGCTCGATCAAAAGACTGAAAGAAAGAGAGAGGACGCATGAAGCTCTTCATCGGCTCGGCGGCCGCTGTGGCCGCCCTCGCGATCACCGCGCCCGTTGCCAACGCCCAGATCGCGGTTGGCATCTACCAGCTCTGCAACCACCCCAACGGGTCGGCCACGCCCCCGTCCTACGGGCTGCGTCTCGACGAGCTCTTCGACGTCTCGCCCGACCATGACGTCTTCACCTTCGACTTCGAGGATGTGGACAATGGCTCCGACGTCAAGCTGTTCTTTGACGGCAACTCCATCCGCATCACGGGTCAGGCCTTCGGCGGGAATGACATCGGTGGTCAGTACGACCCCGCCTCGCCCCTCACCGGCGTCTACTCGTTCGACTTCATCTACAACGTTGGCGTGCAGACCGCGCCCGGCGACGACGACCTGATCGTCAACGCCGGGGTCAACGGTGCCAACTTCGGCAGCATCACCGCGCCCGACAACACCACCATCGATCTCTTCGATCGAGTCCTCGGCGACTTCAGTTTCCGCTTCGGCGACAACGACGATGGCCTCGGCTACCGAGGCGCCCCGGGCCTCAACGGCTGGGGCTGGTTCGACCAGGGCGCCGTTGGCAACCACGTGCGGGATTCCGACTGGCTCTTCACCGCCAAGTTCATCGGCGTGCCCGCTCCGGCGCCGCTCGCCATCGCTGGCCTCGGCGGCCTGCTCATCGCACAGCGCCGACGCCAGACCGCCTGATCGGCTCGATCGGGCGACTCCAGCGGCGTCGCACACTCCGGCCCCGCAGCGAGTAAGAATCAGTCAAGAGTGGACTCACCGCCCGGCCAACGCCGGGCGGTGAGGTTTTTGCTCGTCGGCATCGGCTGGTTCGTCGGATGGTCCGACGTTCGAACCGTCAGGGGCCGGCCAGCAGCCGCTCGAGGAAGTGAATGTCCACCCCGCCCCGTCGGAAGTCGCTGTTTCGCATGAGGTCGAGCTGCAGCGGCGTGGTGGTCTTGATTGGCCCGACCTCCAGCTCGCGCAGCGCCCGCTTCATCCGCGTGATCGCCTGCTCGCGATCCGGCGCGTGCACGATCAGCTTGCCGACCATGGAGTCGTAGTTCGGCGGCACTCGATAGCCCGGCACCACGTGCGAGTCGATCCGCACGCCGGGGCCACCGGGCAGGCGCCACGTGTCGATCACGCCCGGGCTGGGCATGAAGTTTCTCGCCGGGTCCTCGGCGTTGAGCCGGCACTCGATCGCGTGCCCGTTGATCTTCACGTCCTTCTGCTTGAAGGGCAGCGGCTCGCCCGCCGCCACGCGGATCGAGAGCTGCACGATGTCCACGCCCGTGATCATCT
Organism: Planctomycetota bacterium; assembly: GCA_038534175.1. Taxonomy (GTDB): domain Bacteria; phylum Planctomycetota; class Phycisphaerae; order Phycisphaerales; family UBA1924; genus JBCBZM01. Next base: position 2,734 of record JBCAXI010000264.1, read on the forward strand.
CCGTCACGGGGTGCTCGACCTGCACGCGGGTGTTCACCTCGAGCATGTAGAAGTTCTGCTCGTCGTCCATGAGGAACTCGACCGTCGCGGCGCCGCAGTAGTCGCCGGCCTTGATGAGCCGTGACGCGGACTCGCAGACCTCCTTGATCCGCTTGCGATCGATGCCCGGCCCGGGAGCCTCCTCGATGAGCTTCTGGTGTCGCCGCTGCACGGAGCAGTCGCGCTCCCACAGGTGCACCGCCTGGCCCTTGCTATCGCCGATCGTCTGGACCTCGACGTGCCGGGCCCTTTCGAGAAACTTCTCGATGAACACCGCGCCGTTGCCGAACGCCGCGAGCGCCTCCTGCTGAGCTGCGCGGAGGTTTGTCCGCAGGCTCGGCTCGTTGTGGCAGACGCGCATGCCGCGTCCGCCACCGCCGGCGGCGGCCTTGATGATGACCGGGTATCCGATCTCCGCGGCGACCTCGACCGCCTCGTCCTCTTCCTCGATCGCCCCCTCGGATCCCGGGAAGATCGGCACCTTGGCCTGCTTGGCGGTGCGCTTGGCCTCGACCTTGTCGCCCAGCTTGGCCATCGCCTCGGGGCTCGGGCCGATGAACGTGATCTTGCACTCGCGGCAGACCTCGGCGAAGTCGGCACGCTCCGCGAGGAAGCCGTAGCCCGGGTGGATCGCGTCGACGTCCGCGGTCTCGGCCGCGGAGATCAAGCGCGAGATGTTCAGATACGAGTCCTTCGCGGGCGCGTCGCCGATGCAGATCGCGCGGTCCGCCAGCTTGAGGTATGGCGCCTCGCGGTCGGCGGTCGAGTACACGCACACCGCCTCGACACCCAGCTCGTGACACGCGCGGATGATGCGAAGGGCGATCTCGCCGCGGTTGGCGATCAGAACACGTCGGAACATGCAAGAGTCCTATCGAGAGACGAACGCCTCGGGAGCGTCGGGAGCCAGAGCCCGCACGCGGGCGGCACCCTCAGGAGGGCTTGACGAGGTACAGCTTCTGGCCAAACTCAACGGCCTCGCCGCTCTCCACCAGCACACGCTCGATCACGCCCGACGTCTCCGCCTTGATCTCGTTGAAGACCTTCATCGCCTCCACCAAGCAAACGACCGTGTCGGACGAGACCGACGCGCCCACGCTGACGAACGGGTCCGAGTCCGGATTCGCCGCCGAGTAGAACGTCCCAACCATCGGCGACTCGATCGCGACCAGACCCGCCGGGATCTCGTCGCCGCCCGCGGCGGGCGCGTCGCTCGCCGGCGCGGGCGCCGGCGCCGCCTCGCCGTTCATCGCGACGGGCGCGGGCATCGGCGCGGCGATCATCGGCACGCCATCGGCGCCCCGCTTGATCGTCACCTTCTCTTCTTGGTCTCGGAGATCGAGCTCGGACAAGTCGTTCTCGACCATTAGCTTCACGAGCTCTTTGAGTTTGCGGATATCGATCATGCGTGTGCGCCCGCGAATCGGCCCCCGCGGGTGTGCCCGCATCGCCCCTGTGCGTGGCACGACTCGCGTGCCCGGTGAAGTGGTGCATGATATCACCATCGGCGTCGAACCGCCCCGATCCCGCCCGATTATGGTGGAACGCCGTGCGTCGAACGCGTCACAACACGCATCCCCGTTCCACG
>JBCAXI010000265.1:0-4358 GCA_038534175.1 Planctomycetota bacterium
GTGCACGAACGAGCTCGACCCGCCCCCGTCAAGATTGATCGCGTCCCACGCGCCCTCATCGATCATGAACTGGCCCAGCGTCGAGAGCGTCACGCCGGTGCTGTATCCCGGCTGGCGTCCATCGATCACCGCCATGATCAGCGTGTTCCCGTCCTGGCTCACGCCAACCGCGGTCCGCGGGTTGCGCACGCCCGGCTGCACCCGCGCGGTCGATCCAAGATTCACGCCGTCATCGACGAGCAGTGTCCCGGGATCGGTATCCGTGCTCGAGGGCCCCACGCCCGCGATCGCGTCGTGGTACGGCGTGATATTGGCGCCGTTGATGTAATCGATCCGCGCCTGGTTGCTCGAATCGATCACCAACGCCGGATCCGGCGTTGGGCCAAATTGTCGCCACGCCGAGACGATTGTGCCATCGCTCGCGCTCAGACCCACGATGTCCGCCAGCCCCCCGCCCAGCGAGCCGAAGAAGTTCGCGTTGATCGCCAAGTCCGCGTTCACACTGGCGCGCCACGAGTCGGTCGGTGTCAGCACCGCGTCGGCCCCCGTGCCGCCCGGCGCCGGGTCGGTCACCAGGATCTCAACGTTCGGGTCCGTCAGGTCGACATGCGCGACATAGCCGCGCGCCGGCCCGCCGGACTGGTTGATCTGCACCGGACGCACCGTGATCGGCTGAGCCCAGGCCAGTCCTGCCAGCCCGCAGGCCACAAACACGACGCCGATTCGATTCAAACACATGCCATCTCTCCAACGGGCCAAGACCTATCTGAGCGCCTCTCGCCGACAGTTATTCGTACGACCGCCGCCACGTCTTCAGTTCCTCGCGTCGATCCCTCAGCAACTCGACCCGATCGGCCCGCCCGACCTCGCCCGACGGCACACGCGCCCGCCCGCCCTCGACCCGGGTGACACCCACACGCTCCCACACGCCACCTCGCAAGGCCATGACGCGGTACCGCCCGTCCTCGACTTCGGTGATCGACCGCCACGAGGGATCTCGTGCCGAGAACAACTCAATCGGCGCCGGCCGCCAATCCAGGGGCCGACCCGGATGCGGTGCCTGACCATTCGACGCAGTGTCATAGAGGGCCGCGATCTCCTCCGGGTACTCATCCAGCACGCCACGGCTGAACCACCACACGTGCCCGCCACCGCCCGTCGCGCGCACGTGCTCGATCGCGGGCTGCAGATCCGTCCACGGCACAGGATCCGGCCGCGATCCCGTCGTCAGCACCCCCGCCAGCATGTCCTTCACACGATCCGACGCCCCCGCCTCGCGCAGGTTCTCGACCTGCTCGTCCCACGTTCTCTTGAACGCCGGGAAGTCGTAGCGATAGCACTGCGGGATGAACTCATCCCACCACACACCCGCGCCGAGCACGCCATCGGTGTTGCCCGGGCCCCAGGTCGCCCACTCCGGCCATTCCAACAAGTAGTTCTCGAAGCACCACGGGTACGGCGCGGGCGACAAGGACACGATCAATCCCGGACGCTCGGCCCGGAGCTCCTCCACAAACTGCCTCGCGTACCCGTTGATCTTGTCGGCCCGCCAGCGCATCCAATCCGGGTCTCGCGGGTCCTCGGGCGGCTGCTTCCCGCGATGGTCGTTCGCGTACGCCGCCCGGGTATACGAGTCGTACCCCATCGTCACGTACGGCCACACGATGCGATCATCCAACTGCACACCGTCCAGGTCGTACGTGTCCACCGCCTCCAGCACGAGATCCATCAGGAACCGGCGCGTCTCCGGATGCAGCGGGTTCATCCACACGAACCCGTTCGGCGCCACCACGTTGCCCTCGATGTCCTGGCTCAGCCATTCGGGCTTCATCTCGCGCAGATGATTCTGCGTGTCCTTGTGCGCCGCCATGAAGCCGTACTCGAACCACGCGATGCACATCAGCCCGTTGCGATGGGCCTCGATCACGCACTCCTGCAGCAGGTCCCGCGCCTCCACCGGCCCGTCGGGGTCGCCCGGGTCCTGCTTGATAAGTGCCGGGCGGCGCTCCACCCCGATGACCCGCTCGAGCGTCTCGCTCGGAAACTGTGTGTACCCATTTTTCCAGGCCTCCACGTAGACCGTGTTCAGCCCAATCTCACGCAACCGGCGCATGGTTTCAGCGGTGTCGCTGGCGGTCGCGAGGTGGGTGTTCGCGGTCGTGGTCAGCCACGTGCCTCGCACCTCCGGCGGCGCCCCACTGGCCTGCACGCCCCACATCGCGAGCAACACCCCGAGCAGCCCGGCACGGGTCAGCAATGGCATAGTCTTGTCTCCCCTGCGCCGTGCTCGGCGCCGTGTTCGCCACCACCCCGCCGATCGATCGGCCGGAGATCTCGATGGAATCGTTCAAGTATGCACTGATCGGCGCCGGCGGCATCGCCCGGACCCACGCCAAGGCCGCCTCCGAGACCGAGGGCCGGATCGCGATCAGCCACGTCGTGGACATCAACGAGCAGGCCGCCGCGGACCTCGCCGGCGAGCACAATGCCGAGGCCGTGCCCTCGTTCGATCGACTGCTCGAAGCCATCGACGCCGGGCACGGACCCGACGCCCTCTTTGTCTGCACACCGCCGAACGCACGCATGGGCATCATCCAGTCGGCGATCGAGCGAGGCGTGCCCGTGCTGGTCGAGAAGCCCCTCGCCCACACGCTCGACGACGCCCAGAAGCTCGCGCAGATCTGGGAACGCCACCAGAACGTTCCCGCATGCGTCGCCTATTGCCACCGGTTTGCGCCCCCGATCGTGCGCATGCGTGAGGTGATCGAGCAGGGCATGATCGGCCGACTGACCCGGTTCGAGAACACGTTCGCGTTCCACTTCCCCGGCATGTCGGACAAGTGGATGTCCGATCCCGCGACCGCCGGCGGCGGCGCCTGCATCGACACCGGCTCGCACTCGGTCGATCTCTTCCACTTCTTGGTCGGGCCCAGCCGCGTCGCGGGCGCCGTCTTCGACTACGAGTGGGACGATCGCGGCGAGAGTTCGGCGACCGTCGTGCTCCGAAGCCAGGTCCCGGGCGTCGCGGGCGTCATCGCCGGAGGATGGATGGAGCCCGAACGTTTCACACTCACGCTCGTCGGCACCAACGGACTCCTCCACTACGACTACATGGACGCGGAGCGCATCCGCTTCCAAGGCGTGGACGGCGTCGATGACCAGATCCGAGTCGAGTCCCATGAGCATCGCTTCCGAGAGCAACTCCTCGCGTTCGCCGACCACGCCCGCGGGGGCGATCGGGGGCGGCTCGCCGCTTTTTCCGACGGCGCGCTCGCCTCGGAGGTAATCGCCGAGGCGACACGGCTCAGCAAGGTTATATAATACTGGCGGGGAGTGGGCGTTGCACGACGAACTTCGATCGCGAAGTCGGAGGACGGACGCTCATGGACAACGCCAGCCATACCGACGCCATCCACGCGCGCGAGCGAGTCCGCACGCACGTGCACGAATCGGCCGCCGCGGTGAGCCGCCGCGTCGCCGGCGAGATCGCCGAGCTCATCCGGATGCGGGCCGCGGACGGGTGCCGCGCGGTGCTCGGGCTCGCGACAGGCTCCACGCCGCAGGGGGTCTACGACGAGCTCGTCCGGCTCCACCGCGAGGAGGGGCTGTCGTTCGCGAACGTCACGACGTTCAACCTCGACGAGTACTGGCCGATGCCGGCCGACGAGCTGCAGAGCTACCGCCGCTTCATGCGCGAGTATCTCTTTGATCACATCGATATCGATCCCTCGCAAGCACATGTGCCCGACGGAACGATCGATCGGGCGGACATCCCGCGGTACTGCGCCGAGTACGAGCGCCGGATCCGCGACGCCGGCGGGATCGACCATCAGCTTCTCGGCATCGGACGGACGGGGCACATCGGATTCAACGAGCCCGGCTCTCCCCGCGACTCACGCACTCGCTTGATCACGCTGGACCGCGTGACACGCATGGACGCGGCCAGCGACTTCTTTGGCGAGTGGAACGTGCCCAAGCAGGCAATCACGATGGGCGTGGGCTCGATCCTCGACGCGCGTCGCATCACGCTGATGGCGTTCGGCGAGCACAAGGCGTCGATCGTTCAGCGTGCCGTGGAAGAGCCCGTCTCGCACTCCGTGTCGGCGAGCTACCTCCAAGACCATCCGAACGCGGTGTTCGTGGCCGACGCCGCCGCCGCGAGCGAGCTGACGCGCATCAAGACGCCCTGGCTGCTGGGTGGCATGGATCTGTTCGGACTGGAGTGGGACGGACCGACCACGCGTCGAGCCGTCATTTGGCTGGCGCGCACGCTCAGCAAACCCATCCTCAAGCTCACCGACGAGGACTACAACGAGCACGGCCAGCCGGTGATCGTCTTTTGCAGGCTCTTGAACACG
>JBCAXI010000266.1:0-4352 GCA_038534175.1 Planctomycetota bacterium
GCCCCGGCACGATCGCGACCGTGCTCGCCTTCCTGCCGGGGCGCCCCTCGCCGAAGTAGCGGCCCGGGTTGTCGTGCCGCAGATCGCCGAGCCACCAGAGCAGCACGATGAGCGCGAGCGTGACGCCGTAGTTGATGAGCGGCAAGAGGATCACCGCCCGCACCTTCGCGCGCCTCACAACATCAGCCGCCATCATCGCTTCGCGCGTCCTTGCGTGTGCATGGCGTCAAGATAGCGTTCAGATCACACGAACGAGCGAGAGCCATAGGTCTCAAGCGTCAGCACGAAGCAGCCGCTAGCGCCCCCACCAGGATCCCGGCCGCGATGAACGCCGATCGGATCGCGAACCGCCGAGCCAACGCCGCGTCGATCCCCACCGTCGCGGCGATGAACACCGGCACCGACTCGATGGGATCGATCACCGTGAACAGCAGCACGAAGCGGCCGAAGAGCTCGTCCATGAGGAGAGACTACCGAGGACATTCGGGGTGCCGTGGCCTGAGCGGAGCGAAGGCCACGATTGTGCGGCCAAGCGCGGCCTTCCACCCATGGGGCTTCAGACCGCAGGACTCTGACTTGTACAGTATTGTGCCGACCACGCTTACCCGATGAAGGAGTCCTTGACATGGAGCTGTTAGACCGCTTCCGCAAGCTTGGCGAGCGCGCCGTCCAGCTCTTATCTCATGTGGAAACGGAGGAGGCTACTAAGACTGCGCTCGTACTTCCCTTTCTCCAAGAACTGGGCTACGACATCTTTAATCCCGCGGAAGTGATTCCGGAATTCACCGCAGATGTTGGCATTAAGAAGGGCGAGAAGGTCGATTACGCCGTTTGCCGCGACGGATCTCCCGTACTCTTGATCGAGTGCAAGCCCCACGGCGCCAGACTCGAGAGATACAGCTCCCAGTTGTACAGGTACTTCAGTGTCACGAAGGCTCGTGTAGCCATTCTGACTGACGGGATCGACTATCGCTTTTTCTCGGATCTTGCAGAGCCGAACAAGCTCGATGAAGATCCATTTCTGAGTCTCAACATTGTCAACCCGAAACCTACCGCCGTTGAGCAAGTCACCCGCCTAGCCAAGTCAACATTTGATCTCGATGCGATTCTCGCTGCGGCCGAGGACTTGCAGTACATCGCGAAGATCAGGGCCAAGTTCACAAAGGAACTGGATGAACCGAGCGAGGCTCTTACCCGTCATTTTGTCGACGATATCTACGCCGGTCGATTCACGCAGCAGGCTATCGAGCGGTTTCGCAAAGTAGTGAAGACGGCGTTGCGTTCACACGTCGCCGAGGCCGTTGACAGTCGGCTTCGAAAGGCACTCGAAGCAACTCAAGAGGCAGAGGCACAGAAAGACGATGCACAGCAAGACGGTGACAGTTCAGAGCAAGATGTCCAAACAACGGCAGAAGAGCTTGAGGGGCTTTATGCCGTGAAGGCGATCCTGAATGGCATTGTCGAACCCACTCGCATCGTTCCTCGGGACGTTCGCTCGTATTTTGGCATCAATCTCGATGACAACAACCGGAGGCCGATCTGCCGCCTCTGGTTCAACGGCAAGAAGAAGTACGTGGGCGTCTTTGATGCAAAGAAGACCGAGACACGATTGCCCGTGACGATCCCAAGTGACCTGTTTACCCACGCCGAGGCGATCCGCGATTCAGCTCGCCACGTAGTCGAGACCAGCTGACAAACGCCTCACCCCTCCCCACTCTCCCGCAGCTTCGCCAGCACACTGAAATCCTCCAGCGTTGACGTGTCCTGCCCCGCGTTCTCCTCGCCCGCGGCGATTGATCGCAGCAGGCGCCGCATGATCTTGCCCGAGCGGGTCTTGGGCAGGGCGTCGGTGAAGCGGATCTGGTCGGGCTTGGCGATGGCGCCGATCTCGTTCGCGACGTGGGCCGTGAGGGACTGGCGTGTCTCGTCGCTCGCCTCGGCGCCGGGGGCGAGCGTGCAGAAGGCGGCGATGCCCGTGCCCTTGATCTCGTGCGGCATGCCGACCACGGCCGCCTCGACCACCGACTCGTGCGCCACCAACGCCGACTCGACCTCCATCGTGCCGAGCCGGTGCCCGGAGACGTTGATCACGTCGTCCACGCGCCCGAGGATCCAGAAGTAACCGTCCATGTCGCGTTGGGCGCCGTCGCCGGGGAAGTAGAACGGGCTGGCACCCTTGGATGAGAGGGCGCCGTCGACGTCGAACTTGTTCCAGTAGGTGTCGATGAAGCGGGCGCGGTCGCCGTACACCCCGCGCAGCATGCCCGGCCACGGACGCCGGATCGCGAGCAGCCCGCCGCCCTCTTTGATTTCTTGTCCTTGCTCATCGCAGATCGCGGCGTCCACGCCGAACACCGGCAGCGTGCACGAGCCGGGCTTGGTCGGCGTCACGCCCGGCAGGGGCGTGAGCATGTGCCCGCCGGTCTCCGTCTGCCACCACGTGTCGACGATCGGGCACACGCCGCGACCGATCTTGTCGCGGTACCACATCCACGCCTCGGGATTGATCGACTCGCCGACCGTGCCCAGAACTTGAAGACTGGAAAGGTCGTGCTTCTTAACGTGTTCGTCGCCCCACTTCATGAACGCGCGGATCGCCGTCGGCGCGGTGTAGAAGTGCGTGACCTTGTGACGCTCGACGATGTCCCAGAAGCGGTTCTCGGCCGGCGCGTTGGGCGCGCCCTCGTACATGAGCGTGGGCACGCGGTTGGCCATGACGCCATACAAGATGTACGTGTGCCCGGTGATCCACCCGACATCGGCGGTGCACCAGTAGAGCTGCCCGCTGGGCGCGTCGCCCTCGCGTTGCGGCTTGTCAAGGCCGGGAATCAGGTTGAACGTGTACTTCGCCGTCATCGCGGCGTGCACCATGTACCCGCCCACGGTGTGCAGGATGCCCTTGGGCTTGCCCGTCGAGCCCGACGTGTAGAGCAGGAACGCCGGCGCCTCGCTGTCGAGCTCGGCGCACGGGCAGTCGTCGCTCGCCGCGGCCATCACCGCGTCCCAGGTCTGATCACGCCCGTCCACGAGCGACACGTCGTTGTTCGTGCGCTCGACCATGACCACGTGCTCGACCACGCCCAGGCCGACCTGCTCGATCGCGGCGTCGACGTTGGCCTTGAGCGGCACGACCTTGCCGCGCCGCCATGAGCCGTCGCAGGTGACGATGACCCTGCTCTGCGCGTCGGTCACGCGATCGGCGATCGCCTGGCTGCTGAACCCGCCGAAGATGACCGAGTGCATCGCGCCGATGCGCGCGCACGCCAGCACCGCGATCGCCAGCTCGGGCACCATGCCCATGTAGACGGTCACGACGTCGCCCTGCTTGACACCGAGGTCGGTCAGCACGTTGGCGAACTTCGATGTCTCGCGTTTGAGATCGGCGTAGGTCAGGTAGCTGACCTCGGGTGCGCCCCCGTCGTCCCCATCTTGGATCGGCTCGCCCTCCCAGACGATGGCGGTGTCGTCGCCGGCGCCGTCCTCGACGTGGCGATCGACGCAGTTGAAACAGAGATTGGTCGTGCCGCCGACGAACCACTTCGCGTCGGGCGACTCAAACTCGACCGCCTTGGTCCAGGGCTTGAACCAGCGCAGGCCGCCGGTCTCTTGCTTCCAGAACGCGTCGGGATCCTCGATCGAGCGCGCGTGCATCGCTTTGTACTCGTCCATCGACGAGATCAGCCACCGCTCGGCACCCACGTCAGCCGGCGTGGGCGGCGCGAACGTGCGGTTCTCCTGGAGAACAGTCGTGATCCCGCTGGACGGAGCGCTCATCGGGGGCCTCCCTCTTTCGAAGCCCCCGCCCCTCGGTTGATTCTATGAGTCTCGGAAGGGCCGGACGCCGCCATCGGGCCTGGGCGGGCCCTCGCCGAGGTGCACGCTGAAATACTCGACGTCGCGCCACACGCCGTGCTTGTGCCCCACCTTTGGGAAGACGCCGATCGAGCGCATGCCGAACGACTCGTGCAGGGCCTTGCTCGCGGGGTTGGGCAGGGTCATGCCGGCGATGAGGCAGCGAAAGCCGCGCCGCTCGAGCTCGGGAAAGAGCGCCGCGTAGAGCGCCCGCCCCACACCCTTGCCCAGACGATCCCGCCGGACATACACCGAGACCTCGGCGGTCCAGTCGTACCCGTGCCGGGTCTTGCTGGGCCGCGCGCGGGCGATGCCGATGACGTCGTCGCTCGCGAAATCCACCGCGACGAGCCAGGGGTACTTGTGCGCCTCGGCGTGAAACTGTCGCTCAACCTCATCGGGGGGCTCGGGGACCTCGCCGAAGTGCGCGACGCCGTGCACGAGCTCCCAGTTGAGAATCTCGGCGATGCCAGATGCGTCGCGGGCCTCGGCGGCGCGGA
>JBCAXI010000267.1:0-4350 GCA_038534175.1 Planctomycetota bacterium
CCACCGAGATCTTTCGCGAAAGATCTCGGTGGCTTCCTCGGCCGCGACCGGATCGCGTTGGTAGGCGGCGAGCATCATCGAGACCGTCTGATCCGGGATGGGCCCGTCGGCCACTTGGATGGCGAGGTCTCCGACGCGCCTGTGTGGCGCCCAGCGGAAGCGGATCGTGAAGCTGATGCACTGCACCACCAGGAAGCTGACCACCGCGACGATGCCAATAAGGACCCACCGCATCACGGCCGCGGGAATGCCGTCGAGGTTGAACGAGCCGGCAATCGAGCTGGAGATGGTCTTGGCCACCTCGTTGTCGATCAGCAGGTAGGTCAGGACGCCGGAGAGCACGACGGGTACGAGTCGCTTCGACCATGTCCAGGCGAGCTGCGAAGGGTTGGGGCCCGGGCTCGACCCCGGGCGTTCCGAAACGGCTCGCGTCTGCGTCTCGCGTGGTTCGTTCATAACCGTGGATCTCCGATTCCCTCTGACGCGTGCGCGACGTTCGCGTCGCGCGTTCGAATCTGGATCGCGTGGAAGTGGCCCGCGAGCCGCGCATAGAGCCCGGGCTGCGTCGCCGAGCGGCTGTACTCGCGGTGTTGCACGTCGAACGCGCCCTGCGGCAACATCGATCGGACGCGGTCCAGTTCCTCTGGCATCTCGATGCTGCTCGTCCGCAGCGCGGTGACGATGAGCGTGCCATCCGGGGCGAGCGCGTTGACGAGCAGATGCAGATAGTCGGCCAGCTCGTCGTCTGCGAACATGTGGGTCGCCTCCCACGAGACGATGAGATCAAACGGATCGGCTGCCAAGAGCTGGTCGCACGACGCGCGGAGATCGCAACAGATGGGCTCGAACTTGGGGCTTGGGCCCGCTGGCGGCGCGCTCGCCGCGACCGCGATGGGATCGTCGCGCAGGAGTCGCTCGAGTCCCTTGAACACGTCGATCGGACACTCGAGCGGCTCGCTCTGCAGCACGAGCCGAACCGCCGACCGGATCGGAAAGAGCCAGTCCGGCGTGGCCACGCTCTGGACAAGCTGGTCGGCGATGTGGGCGATCATCGAGATCAGCTGCTCCACGTCGCGCGACCCAAGACCCGGCACGCGCTGCAACAGACGTTGAAAGTGTGGGCACTCGGCCGACGCGCCCGACATGTAGGCGTCCAGCTCATCTAGCAACGACCGGCAGGCGGAGTCGATCCATGGCCTCTCGGCTCGGAAGCTCGCGACGTCGAGCATGGGCCTTTGGATATCGCACGCAGCGATCGCCTCGATCGAGCCGCAAGCGCCCGCCAGGACCGACACGAAGTCACCGCCCGCGGACGGCGCGATGAGCGCCCGCCGGGGCGACGACGGGTTGAGACCCGATCGATGACGCGCAAAGACATCGTTGAGGATTGGAAACGCCGAGTGCACGCAGAACGACCTGCGACGAGACCAGAACTCGGGCGAGGCCTCGATGCTTCGAAGCGTCGCGGACGATATCTGGGCGCTGGCGTTGGCCTCATCGACCACCGCGTCGATCGCACCTCGCAGCGTCTGCGACTGGTCGGCCGGGTCGGGATCGCGCCGCCAGATGTTCAGCTCGCTCGACAACCCCTGATAGCCGCTGTTGGCGATGAGAACGGGATCGATGCAGATCTCGGCGGTGGGATTGCGTCGGAACCCCAGGGGCGTGAGCTTGTTCCCGAATCCCGACTTGCTCGGAAGCAGACACACCACCGGAAGGCTCGGCGTGTGACGCTGCGTGTAGGCCAGCGCCTGACGCAGCAAGCGTTCGTTGATGGGCTCGCGGCCCTCGCGATTGTCTCCGATCGCGTACGGGTAGCCGATGACGTGCACCAGCTCGCTGTCTTCGGCGCGGTCGGCACCTCGCCCCAAGACGAGCAGGTGGTCCAAAAACATCACACACAGCCCTCGGATACCACCGCCCGCGCGCTCCACCATCGCGAGCCGTCGGCTATCCGGTTGACGCACGCTCATCGACGCGGTCGGCAGCTTGCGCGACCCCGCGAAGCTGAAGGCGAGCTGGTGGACAAAGACCTCGTCGAGCGCCTCTGAGAGACGCATGACTTCTTCAGAGGGCGCGTCACCGACTCGCTCGTCCGTCATGGACCATGCTAGGTTCCATTGAGCGAATCGAGCGACCCCGGGGCAACAAGGAAGGATCGTGAGTCACGCAGAGGTACGCCTGCGGACCCCGAGCGGCTTTCATGAAAGGCGGGCGTCGACGGCGCGGCCGCCCATGTGTGGTGGGCCGCCGCTCGGGATCGAACGCTGTCACCCGCTGGGGGTTCGAGGCCAACGCGTTAGCCTCTTTGCCATGGACGCCGCCGCGCTCCACGCACGTGACCGAGCGCTCGCCGCCTTCGAGCGAAGGTGGGACGCCCCTGGCACGCTCGTCGCCTCGGCGCCCGGGCGTGTGAACCTGATCGGCGAGCACGTTGACTACAACGACGGCATCGTGCTGCCCATCGCGCTCGAGGAGCGGTGTTGGTTCGTCGCGGGCGCCCGTACGTCAGCCAGCGCGACACCCGGCGCGACACCGGGCATGGCGCCTGGCATCGAGGTGCTGGCGGTTGATCTTGGCGAACACGCCGAGATCGCGAGCGGCGCTTCGCCCGAGACGCCATGGGCCCGGTTGCTCGACGAGGTGCGGATCGGCGTGTGCGAACATCTGGGTGTGTCGCTCGGCGGATGGCACGTCGCGTTCTCGAGCGACGTGCCGCGAGGCGGGGGGCTGTCGAGCTCGGCGGCGGTCGAGGTTGCGTGGGCCACGCTGATCCTCGGTCTGCTTGAGATCGAGCACGGGCCGGCGTTCGACGCGTCCATTGATCCGATGCGCGTGGCGATGCTCTGTCGAGACGCCGAGCACCGCGCCATGGGCGTGCCCTGCGGCGTGATGGACCAGGCGGTCAGCGTGCTCGGAACGCGCGGGCACGCGCTCCGGCTCGACTGTCGCTCGCTCGAGTGGTCGCACGTCCCGGCGCCCGAGCGATTGGGCGGCGAGGTGCTCCTGATCGATAGTGGCGTGCGGCACTCGCTGGCTTCGAGCGCCTACGCCGAACGGCGCGCGACGTGCGAGGCGGCGGCGGCGGCGCTGGGCGTCGCGTCGCTCCGTGACAGCGACACCGAGCGCGTCGAGTCCACGCCCGGCCTCACCGAGCCGCAGCGAGCGTGCGCTCGGCACGCGACATCGGAGATCCAGCGGACGATCGAGGCCGCCGACGCGTTGGCATCGGGTGATCTCGAGGCGTTTGGCGCGCGCATGAACGCGTCGCACGACTCGCTCCGCGATGACTACCGCGTCTCGTGCGCTGAGGTCGACGAGATCGTCGATGCGGCCCGTCGGATCCCCGAAGTGTTGGGCGCTCGCATGACCGGCGGCGGCTTCGGCGGCTACGTCGTCGCGCTCTGCCGAAGCGCCGATCGCGAGCGGTTTATCGCAGCTGCACGCGACGCCCTCGGCCCGGACACGCGTCTCTCGATCGCGCGGGCGGGCGAGGGCCGCCGCTGGGAGTCGAATAGCTCGACTGGTTCATGATGGCGCGCTGGACCCGCCGGCCAGCCGCGTAGCGCGCGCGTGTCAGCCGCGTCGCCGACGCCCGGCGAGCGCACCGCCGGCTCCGAGCACGGCCAGGCCGGCCGGGCCGGGAATCGCCGAGCCCGGCACGAGGAACCGTGTGCGGTCGTCGATCGCGGCGATGGTGACGTTGAGCGAGTTCGAGCTGTCGACGAGCGCGCTGCCCTGGCCCGAGACGTCGGCGCCGAGGTCGCTGAAGATATTGAGCGCGTAGGTACCGCCGTCGAGGAGCTCGACGGGGATGTTCAGATTGAGCTCGGCCTCGTTGCCGTCGGCGCCGGGAGTGAAGCTGAACAGATCGCTGAGGTCTTCGCCATTTTGGTCTTGAAAGAACGCGTCGAACTGGCCGTCGAACTCGGCGTAGAAGCCGCTGATCTCGTTCATGAGGACGGGCTGGTTGGGGTTGGCGAGGTCGATGATCTGGGCGGTGATGCCCTGGCTTCCGCCGCCGCCGCCGTCGAACGACGTGATCGCGTCGAGCGCGACGATGAAGTTGACCAACGCCGCGGCGTCCTGGGCGTCGACGTCAAAGACGAGCTGCGCGGCGAGCTGGGCGAAGGCAAAGTCGGTGGCGCCGTCCTGCGAGTCGAGGTGGGCGAACGCCTTGTGCGTCGCGGTGAACGATCTGAACCCGTTGGCGTCGGTCGTGCCGGAGAACTCGACGTTGGTGCTGAACTGCTGGAGAGCGGGCGGCTGGAAGCCGGAGGGGAAGTCGCCCTCGTTGAGCGTGGTGACGTGGATTGGGGCACCGTTGCTGAACTGGAAGGCGTTGCCGAG
>JBCAXI010000268.1:0-4336 GCA_038534175.1 Planctomycetota bacterium
TGCTCTATGCCGCGTGCGCCCTCGGGGCGATCGGCGTGATGCTGGCGCTGCCTCGCCGACGGGTGAACCCCCAGGCAATCGGCGCGGTCATCGCGGGCGTGGCGCTCGGCGTTGTGGTGATCGCGCTGGGCTTCGGCGCCCACGCGAATCGCCCCGACCCCGAGGCGTTCGGCGACTACTCGATGCTGCCGAACATCTATTTCTACATCTTCGGCGCCATCGCGCTGGGGGCCTCGCTGCGGGTGATCACGCACCGACGCCCGGTGTACGCCGCGCTGTATTTCATCCTGACGATCCTGGCCTCGTGCGGGCTGTACCTGATTCTGTCGGCCGAGTTCATGGCGTTCGCGCTGGTGATCATCTATGCGGGCGCGATCCTGATCACGTATCTGTTCGTGATCATGCTGGCGACGCAGGCGCCGAGCGAGGAGCAGCCGGACGCGTTGTCGGACTACGACGCGGAGGCCCGCGAGCCGGCGATCGCGTCGGGCGTGGGGTTCGTGCTGCTGGCGGTGCTCTCGACGATGCTGTTCGAGGGCGTGCGTGTGCTGGATGGCCGCAGCGACGCGAAGCCGTCGGGGCACCAGCAGGCGTTCCGCTCGACGACGTCCGACGAGGTGCTGGCGCGGCTGCCTGGCAAGGTCGAGTCGGCGTTGCGTGAGGCCGAGCTGATCGGCGAGGACCAGGAGATCCGTCGCGGCGAGGACGGCGTGGGGCTGTTCGCCGACACGCGACGTGCGGTCGTGGACGCGGCGCCGGGCGCGGAGACCGACTTCGAATTGGTGGAGTGGCCCGAGGATCTCCAGGCAACGAACACAGAGATGGTGGGCTTTGACCTGCTGGCCAAGCAGCCCGGCGCGATCGAGATCGCGGGCGTGATTCTGCTGATGGCGATGCTGGGCGCCACGGTGCTGAGCCGTCGCCAGGTGGAGCAAGAAGAAGAGGCCAAGGCGGCGCAGGCGCGGGCGCTGGAAGGCGGCCCGGCGTGATGGGCGAGATGCTGACACTGGCGCAGTCGAGCCCGCCCGAGGCGCTCCAGCCGACGGCGCTGGCGCACTACCTGTTCTTGTCGACCGCGATGTTCGTGATCGGGCTGATCGGCTTTCTGACGCGGCGGAACCTGATCATCATGTTCCTGTGCACGGAGTTGATGTTCCAGGCGGCGGGGATCGCGCTGATCGCGTTCAGCCGGTACTACCTGGAGCACACGGGTCAGACGTTCGTGATCTTTGTGCTGACGGTGGCGGCGGCCGAGGCCGCGCTGGCGTTGGCGTTGGTCGTGCTGCTGTTCCGCAGCCGCGACTCGTTGGACGCCGACCTGTGGGACCAACTGAAGGGCTGATGACGCGGTGAGCATGCTTTCGACCATCGCGGAGATCGGCCTGGGCCGCGCCCTGAGCGGCGCGGCGATCGCGGCCGAGGAAACGGCCAAGGGCTTCAGCGCGCCGACGATCGACGCCGCGGGCCCGTGGTGGGTCGGGCTGATCGCGTTCTTGCCGATGCTGGGCGTGGTGCTGACGACGCTGTGCGCGATCGGCGGGGTGAAGAGCAAGCTGCCCGCGTGGCTGACGGTCGGATGCCTCGGAGCCTCATTCGGGCTCACGCTGCTGATGTTCTTGCAGCTCTCGGGCGCCACGACGGTGACCACGTGGTGGTCCTGGTTCGATCTGACGTGGGCCGAGGGCGCTGGCGGCTCGATGGTCGCGAACTTTGGGTTCTACGTCGACTCGCTGACGTGCCTGTGGATGTTGTTTGTCACCGGGCTGGCGACGCTGATCGCGCTCTACGCCAGCGAGTACATGAGCCACGACCAGGGGGTCGGCTACTGCCGCTTCTTCGCGGCGTTCAACCTGTTCGTCTTCAGCATGTCGTGCCTGGTCATGGGCGACAATCTCCTCCTGCTCTTCCTGGGCTGGGAGGGCGTGGGGCTGTGCTCCTACCTGCTCATTGGCTATCACTACCAAAAGCCCTCGGCTGTGGCGGCGGCGAAGAAGGCGTTCATCGTCAACCGCATCGGCGACCTCGGGCTGGTGCTGGGCGTGCTGCTGACGTTCGTGCACTTCGGCACGATCGAGTACGCCGAGCTGTTCACGAGCGAGAAGCTGGTGGGCTACCTGGCGGCGATCGAGGCGGGCAACATCGACCAGGTGCCGGTGATCGCCCAGTCGATCCCCGTGCTGCTGATGATCGGGGCGTTCGGCAAGAGCGCCCAGCTGCCGCTGTATGTGTGGCTGCCCGACGCGATGGAGGGCCCGACGCCGGTGTCGGCGCTCATCCACGCCGCGACGATGGTGACCGCCGGCGTCTACCTGATCGCGCGGATGTACCCGGTGTTCCTGCTCAGCGAGTGGGCGCTGCCCGCGGTCGCGTGGGTGGGCGCGTTGACCGCGCTCGTGGCGGCGACGATCGGTATGGCGCAGTTCGACATCAAACGGATCATGGCGTACTCGACGGTGTCGCAGCTCGGGTACATGTTCTGCGGGTTGGCGGCGTTGACGAGCGCGGGCGGCGCGTTCCACGTGCTGACGCACGCGTTCTTCAAGGCGACGCTGTTCCTGGCCTGCGGCGCTGTGATGCACGGTTTCGCGGGCCAGCTCGACCTCCGCAAGCTCAGCGGCCTGTCGAAGGTCTCGGGCTGGCAGATCGTCTCGCTGGCGATGCTGGTCGGCTGCCTGAACCTGGCCGGATTCCCGTTCACCGCGGGCTACTTCAGCAAGGACATGATCCTCGCCGAGGCGTTCATCACGCCGGGCATGGCGCCGATCGGGTGGATCCTGCTCATCACCGCCGGGCTGACGGCGTACTACACCTTCCGCGTGTTCTTCCGCGTGTTCGTCGGGCCGGTGCACTACGAGCCGGGCGACGAGCATCACGGCGATGAAGACCACGGCGATGAAGACCACGGCGAGGATGGTCACGGGCACGGCGATGGCTTCCATCCGCACGCGCCGGGCTGGGCGATCAACCTTGTGCTGGCGGTGCTTGCCGCGGCGTCGGTCGCGGCGTTCGCGCTCTACTTCGTGGGCGGCAAGGGCGGCTGGGTCGCGGGGATGATCAAAGACTCCACGGCGCTCTACCCGGGCTTCGCGGCGTTCACCGCCGACGCCCACGACGGGCACGGCACGCTGTTCGGCCAAGATCCGCACAAGATCATGTATTACGTCTCGGCGGTGGTCGGCGCGATCGGCATCGGCATCGCGGCGTTCCTGCACGGGCCCAAGGGCCCGCTGGGATTGTTCCTGGGCGCGCGTCGGCGTGCCGACGAGACGCGGACGGACGCGATCGCGAGCAAGATGTGGTTCGTGCCGCGACTGGCCGAGGACAAGTGGCGTGTGGACGAGTTGTACGACTTCATGATCGTGCGGCCGTTGAAATTCTTCTCGCACGTGTTCTCGCTGATCGACAAGGCGTTGGTGGATGGGCTGGTCATGCTGGCCGGCTGGCTGCCGCGCGGGATGGGCGGGGCGATCCGTCCGTCGCAGTCGGGCGTGCTGCACGGGTACGCCGTGGGCATGGCGGGCGGTCTGGCGGTGGTGCTGATCATCGTGGCGTTGGTGGCGTTCAGAGGTCTTTGAACGAGGAACGGGCTTCGCATTGCAGTTGCTGATCGTGCAGAGCTTGTTGCTGGCTATCCCGCTGATTTTCGCGGTACTGGTCGCGTTGCGGCCCGCGTCGCACGCGAAGGTGATCGCGACGGTGGGCGCCCTCGGGCAGACGGTGGTGGCGTTGCCGCTGCTGACGTGGTTCGAGTGGGATAAGGCCGCGGAGGTGCAGGGCGCGGGCTCGTTCATGTGGATGCCCGAGCTGGGGCTGCAGGTTTCTGTGGGCGTCGACTCGGTCTCGGTCTTGCTGATCGCCCTGACGGCGTTGCTCGGGCCGATCTGCGTGGTCGCGTCGTACTCGGCGATCACCGAGCGATTGCGAACGTACTACGCGTGGCTGCTGATCTTGCAGGCGGCGATGGTCGGCGTGTTCATGGCCCGAGATCTGGTGCTGTTCTATATCTGTTTCGAGTTCACGCTGATCCCGATGTATGTACTGATCAGCCTGTTCGGCTCGACCAATCGCAAGAAGGCCGCGACGCGGTTCTTCCTGTACACGTTCACCGGCTCGATCATCGCGCTGGCGGGGCTGATGTACGTGGTGTGGTTCAACGCGTACGGGCTGGCGCCAGACCGCGTGGACGGCGCGGGGGCGTGGACCTTTGACATCGGTGTGCTGACCGAATCGGCGGCGTACATGAGCGCGACGGAGCAGGGCTGGGTGCTGCTGGCGTTGCTGGCGGGCTTCGCGGTGAAGGTGCCGCTGTTCCCGGTGCACACGTGGCTGCCCTTGG
>JBCAXI010000269.1:0-4326 GCA_038534175.1 Planctomycetota bacterium
CGTCTGGTCGCCGATCACCCACGCCCATAGCGTACCGTGGCCTGCGTCGCCCGCTCGGTCGACATCGGGCTCGATGTCGACCGGCGCGACCACGGCGAGCGCTAGATCAGGCGTTGGATGCGGGCGGCGAGGTCGGCCGCGTCCTCGGGCAGCTTGCCCGCGGGCCAGTGCACGCCCAGCCCTGGACCGTTCGGGCCGCCCTCCGGCCCATGGGGATTGACCGGAATGACGTGGAAGTGCACATGCATGACGGCCTGGTGGGCATCGGCGCCGTTGTTCTGGAGCACGTTGTAGCCGGGGCACTCGATGGCCCGGGTCACGCCGCGGCAGATTCGGGGCAGGGCGCGGCCGATCGCGGCGGCGTCGTCGTCGGAGAGCTCCCCGAGCGTCTCGGCCGGCTCTTTGGGAATGACCAGGGTGTGGCCGCGGCTGACGGGATAGGCGTCGAGAAACGCGAGCACGCGCTCGTCCTCGTACACCTTGTGGCAGGGCAGCTCGCCCGACAGGATTTTACTGAAGACGGTCTCGGCCATGGGCGCAGCGTAGCGGGACGTACACTGACGCGATGGACCACTCGGCCGAAGGAGCGGCCGCCGCCGATGCTCCGCGACAAGACGACGCCCCCGAGATCCGCCCACTGCCGGCGTTGGTGATCGATCAGATCGCGGCGGGCGAGGTGGTGGAGCGACCGGCCTCGGTGGTGAAGGAACTCGTCGAGAACGCGTTGGACGCGGGCGCTCGGCGGGTGCTGGTCGAGCTCGACGGGGGCGGGATCGATCTCATCCGGATCACCGATGATGGGCGAGGCATCTCTGCGGCGCAGCTGCCCCTGGCCGTGGCGCCCCACGCGACAAGCAAGATCCGGGCGGCGGACGATCTCGACCGGATCGCGACGATGGGATTCCGCGGCGAGGCGCTCGCGTCGATCGCATCGGTGTCGCGGCTGACTATCCGGTCGCGGTCGCGCGAGGGCGATGGGCACCAGCTCGTGGTCGAGGGCGGGTCGTCCTCGGGCGTGCGGCCGGCGAGCGGGGCGTTCGGCACGTCCGTCGAGGTGCGGACGCTGTTCTACAACACGCCGGCGCGACGTAAGTTTTTGAAGACCGCGACCACGGAGCAGACGCGCTGTGTGGAGGCGGTGCGCCACCTCGCGATGGGCCGCCCGGACGTGGCGTTCGAGGTCACGACCGGGGGACGGCGTCTGCTGGAGCTCGCGGGCGGGCAGTCGCCGCGGGAGCGTGCGCTCGATGTGCTGGGTCGTGAGCTGGAGGGCGAGCTGATCGAGTGCTCGGCGGATCGCTTCGACGACGCGCGGGGCATGACGATGTGGGGGCTGGTGGGGCGGCCAAGTCTGGCGCGCGCGACCAATCGATCGCAGCACGTGCTGCTGAACGGGCGGGTGATCCGCGACAAGACGGTGCAGCACGCGCTGCGTGAGGCGTATCGCGGGCTGATGGAGCCGGGGCGTCACCCGACCGCGGTGCTATTGCTAGAGATGACGCCCGAGGCGGTGGACGTGAACGTGCACCCCGCGAAGACCGAGGTTCGATTCCGTGACTCGTCGATGGTGCACCAGACCGTGCTGCGAGCGGTGCGTGACGCGCTGCGGGGGGCGGATCTCACGCCGACGTTCACGCCGCGTGAGGCGCGGCCCGCGAGCGAGCACGCGGTGCTGCCGATGCAGCAGTCGAACGGCGCCGTGACGATGACGGCACGAGACTTCACGGCGTTCTTCAAGCGTCAGGAGCCATCGAGCGGCACTGAGCCACCGTCCTTTGAGGCCATGCGCCACACCTTGGAGCGGGGCGATGAGGAGCCGACCGGATCCGCCGAGCGAGAACCGGCGCCCGACGAGACCGCGCCCTTCGAAGCGACGGGCGCCGAGCCGATCATTGAGTCGAAGCCGGCGCCTTCGAAGCTGCAGGTGCACGACAGCTATCTGATCACGCAGGACGACGAGGGCGTGGTGATCATCGATCAGCACGCGCTGCACGAGCGTGTGATGTTCGAGGCGTTGCTGGCGCGGGTGAGCGAGGGGCCGTTGGAGTCGCAGCGGCTGCTGACGCCAGCGATTGCAGAGGCCACGCCCACCCAGATCGATGGATTGCCTCGGTTGTCGGGCGTGTTCGCGGTGATTGGTGTCGAGGCCGAGGCGGCGGGCCCGAGGAGCGTAGCGGTGCACGCGTTTCCGTCGCTGCTGTTCGAGCGTCGCGTCGAGCCAGAAGCGTTCATGGTCGATCTGCTCGAGCGGGCCGAGCGCGAGACCTTCGACCCGGACAACGAGGAGGCGCTGCGCGACGTGCTGGATATGATGGCGTGCAAGGCGGCGGTGAAGGCGGGGGACGGGCTGAGCGCGATGGAGATCGACGCGTTGATCGATCTGCGCGAGCGTGTGGAGCGGTCGTCGAGCTGCCCGCACGGCCGGCCGACCTCGGTGAGGCTCACACTCAGGGAGTTGGAGCGGCTCTTCCATCGGAGCTGACCGCCCAGACGTGCACCGCGACGACTTCCTCGCGGCGGTGCTCCACGAGCCACGCCGCATCTGTTGGAATTGTCTGCACGGCGAAACCCAACTCGAGCAGCTTGGTTCGCTTGGCGTCCTGTTCGAGCGGCACGCCCACCGGGCGTGAGTAGAGCAGCGTGTATGGCTGGGTCGGATCGCTGGCGTCGCGTCGCAGTTCGGCGAGTGGCCGGCTGACGACACCCGGCGGGGCGGCGTGGGGGCCGTCGTCGTGCCATCGCTCGGCGTGCTGCGCCACGTAGAAATCAAGCGCGGGGTTCCAGAGATCGAGCCCGCCGAGGCGATCGGGATTAATCGCCAGCTCCGGGCGCTGGAGATCCTGGACGAACGCTCGGGGTGAGCGGTCGGCGTAGAGGCGCTCGCGGACGTAGCCGTACCAGGCGGCTTGACCGATCGCGAGGGCGGCGATCACGATCGTCATGATCGCGCGCAACGGCTTGGCCCACGCGAAGTCACGCAGGGCGCTGGCGAGCCACACGCCGCCGAGCATGGCGATCGCGGGCCAGAGCGGCGTGAGGTAGCGCGGCACGCCCTTGCCGAGGGCGCTGAAGGCGAGCAGGCCGAGCGCGGCCCAGCAGACGACGACGAGCAGGCCAGGCCCGTGGCGTTGGAGCGTGGGCTTCCAGTCCTTAATGAGCCAGATGGCTGCGACGATCGCCAGGATCGATCCGGCGCCAACGCCGAAGGCCGCGGCTTCAAGGTTGTTCAGTGGTGAGCCGGGGATAAGGAGTCGCAAGTTGTCGTCGGCCTCGCGCCCGGCCGCAGCGTCGACCGCGGCGGCGCCGATGCGCAACTCGGCCAGCTTGCCCCAGCCCCAGAGCGCCGCGAAGCCGAGCAGCGGCACGCTGACTGGATGCGTGCGTGTCCAGGCCTTGAGGACGCCGACGAACGGCTTTGGCGTGAACCCGGGGGCGAAGGCGTAGACGATGGCGCCGGCCGCGAGCGCAAAGAACGCGACACCGAACCACTCGTCGAACTTGGCGCCGGGTTCGCGTGCGATGAACACGCCAACGCCCGCAGCGACGATGGCCAGGCCCGCCGCGATGAGCCAGGGTGTTCGGCGAGGCTGATGTTCGGTGCGCCCATACCAGTAATGGATCGCGGGATAGAGCGAGAGCATGATCGCCAGCAGCGGCGGGGGGCCCTTGACCAGCACGGCGAGCACCGTGCCGACGCTGGCCATGCTGAGGCCGAGCACGCTGGCTTGGCGCGCCTCGATGTGCCGGCGCCAGGCGATCCAGAGCCCCCAGATCGCGAGCACCGTGGGCGCGACAAGGAGAATGTCGAGCTCGCCGATGCGACTGGAGCGGACGTACAGCACGCCTGTGGCGAGCATGAGGGCCGACCACCAGGCGGCGTGGTCGGCGAAGTTGCGCGGGCTTGGATCCAGTTCGTTGTCGCGTGGTCGGAGCAACGAGCGGGCGGCGAGGTATGTGAGGACGACGCCGAGCCAGCCGCCGAGCGCGACCGTGAGACGCAGCTCGAAGACGCCGACGTCTCGGCCGAGGGTGTTGGCGAGCGTGATCTGGCACCAGTAGATGATCGGCGGCTTGGCGAGGTAGGGGACGCCGTGGACCGTGGGGACGATCCACTCGCCCGCTTGTTGCATGTCGCGAGCGACGAGGACGCGTTGCGACTCTTGCCAGTTGGTGAGGCCGTGGGTCGTCAGCCCGAGCGCGTAGACCACGGCGCAGAACGCGGTGAGCGCGATAAGGTCGCGCTTGATTGAGCGAGGTTTGAGCTCGAGACCCGCGGGCACGCCGTGGGCTTAGGCGTTGTCGAGGAGCTCGACAGCCTCGAAGGGC
>JBCAXI010000270.1:0-4323 GCA_038534175.1 Planctomycetota bacterium
CGATCGAGAGGGGGAGCTCGTCGATCTGCTCGAGATCGACATTCCGAGCCCCTCCAGCGAGCTTGAGGCCGAGGACCTGAGTCGGCGGGTGCAGCAATCGCTGGACACCCTGACGCCGACGCTTCGTGAGATTCTGCTCTTGGCGTACTTCCAGAAGCTCAGTTACCTGCAGATCGCCGAGGAGCTCGGCATTCCTTTGGGGACGGTGAAGTCGCGTCTCCACTCGGCGGTCGCGTCATTTGGACGCGCCTGGAAGCAGCAAACCAACTCGAACACGAGCCAACAGGCCTGACGCATCGGCGCCGGGCCCACACCATCGGATGGACAGCGTGTGACGGATCGACACGACCAACAACCGCGGGAGGCGAGCCTCTCGCCCGACGCCGCTGGGGCGGTGGACCGCTGGCTCGAGGATCGAGCCGCGGGCCGAAAGCCGACCTCGTCGCCGGTGGCCCGGCTGCTCGAGACGCTTGGCGCCCCCGTTCCCGGACAGGAGCCGGCGGACACGACGCTCGCTGACGCCACGGTGCTGCGCATCGCCCGAGAGGGTGCTTTGGCGGCCTGCGATGCCGAGCCCTCGCTCGGGCGTCTATCCGCCGAAGCCGTGGACGCTTGGGCGATCGCCGGCTATTCCGCGGCACACACCGCCGGCGATCTCCGCCCGCGAGCCGAGCGCCTCGATGGCCTCTCCAGCCTCGTAACCGAGACGCCGACGCCATTGGCCTCGTCGGATCTGGTCGCCCGCACAATGGCGCGGGTCGATCAGGCCGCCGCGCACGAGCCCTTGCCGTTCCGTCCGTCGCGTTTCCGCATGACGGACCTGCTGTCGGCCGCCGCGGTGCTGCTGATCGCGGCCTCGGTGATCTGGCCCATGATGGCCAGCGCGCGGGCCTCGTCCGAGCGAGCGATGTGCGAGGCGAATCTCGGCTCCACTGGCCAGGCGATTTCTGCGTACACGACGAGCAACGACGGCTATCTGCCCATCGCGACCGCCGGCTTCGCCCAGCCGATCGCGTTCCAGCGTCGGAGTCCGTCGCCCGCGAGCCAGCCGTGGTGGGATGTCGGCTCTCGAGAACGCCCGGCGAACTCGGCGCACCTTTTCGTGCTCGTGCGCGAGTCGTACGCGGAGATCGACGATCTGGCCTGCCCCGGAAACCCCATGGCGCCCCGACGATTGACCGACCCGTCGGCCGTGGATTGGTCCTCGATCGACGAGATCTCGTACAGCTACCAGTTCGCGCACGACGCGCCGATCTGGCTTCGGTCGAACCGGGGCGTGCTGCTCGCCGACCGCTCGCCGGTGGTGCAGCGGGCGGTGCGAGGCGAAGCCGCGAACCCGTTCGCCAACTCCGACAACCACGAGCGACGGGGCCAGCACACGCTGCGCGTCGACGGCTCGGCGGCCTGGCTCACCAGCCCGATCACCGAGACGGGAGACAACATCTGGCTGCCCCGCCATATCGAGCGGATGATCGATCGTGCGATCCGCGAGCTCCATCTGCAAGGTCTCGAGCAGCCCGAGGGGCCCGACGACGCCTTCGTGGGGCCTTGAGGCGTCAGGTTGTCCCGCACGACGGGTGGTCCTGGGCCCGACCGGCTGCCTAGCATGGCGGCCCCCTCTGACCGCTTGGAGGGCCCCAGGAGTTCGGCGTCATGCCCAAGAACAAGAGCCACAAAGGCCTTCTGAAGCGCATCCGTATCTCGAAGACGGGCAAGGCGCGCCATCGATCGGCCTACCACAAGCACCTCTCGTCTGGCAAGACGGGCAAGCGGCTGCGTCAGCTACGCAAGGACCGCTACATGGCCGGTCCCGATGCCAAGCGCCTCGAGAAGCTGCTGTTCCGTCGCCTGCGTGGACGAAACCAGCCTCGGACGTCGCTGAAGCGCAGCCCCTCTCCCGAGGCGCGCCGCGCGATGCAGGCGGAGAAGGCCGCCGCAGCCGCGGCCAACGACTGATCCGATCCGATTCCGCCGGGCGTGACCCGGTGATGCACTGTTCGTCGGGACGCAAGTCGGCCATCGTGCCGCTCCGCCGGACCTAGAAAGAGGTGGCATATGCCGCGTGTTCGCAAGGGCGCCGCTCGGGCGCAGCAACGAAAGCGTGTTCTTCGTCAGGCCCGTGGTTACTACGGCGTCCGATCGAGGCACAAGTACCAAGCCAAGATCGCCGTTCGTCGCGCGGGCGTGTACGCCTACCGCGACCGTCGTCGCCGCAAGCGTGATTTCCGTCGCCTCTGGGTGACGCGCATCAACGCCGCCTGCCGCATGCGTGGCACGCGGTACGCCGTGTTCATGGCCGGGATGCGAACCGCTGGCGTCACGCTGAACCGCAAGATGCTCAGCCAAATCGCGATCGAGGATCCCAAGCTCTTCGACAACCTCGTCGAGATCGCCAAGCAGCAGGCCGCGAGCAAAGCGGCCTGATCTCTGCTAGGCTCCGGCTGCTGCACAGCAGCCCTAATCAGCCCCCACCCCCAAAGTGTCCGGGCAGCGTTGTCCGGGCACTTTTATTTTTGCACCGCGTGCGCCATCCCGGCGGCACCGCACAGGCGATACAGCACACGGGCGCCCACGATCGCGTCGATCCCGTCCCCTGGTCCGAGCGTCTCGCCCGGAGAGACCTCAACGAGGTCAAAGCCGACGATCCGACGCCCCGATCGCGCGAGCCGTTCCAGCAGGAACGAGAGCGCCTCATAGCTGAGCCCGCCCGGCACCGGTGTGCCCGTGCTCGGACAGAGCGATGGATCAAGCCCGTCGATGTCCACGCTGACGTACACGCTCGCTGGCAACGCTTGGATGATCTCCTCGACCTGATCAGACCATGATCGTCCACGAAATCGCTCGTCGTGCAGCGTGTGGTCTGCGAAGACCCGCACGCGATCGCTCGCGTGGGCGAACGCCCACTCCATCGCGGACGCGTCCCGCGCGCCGACCGACACGATCGTCGAGATCGCATCGATCCGATCGTGCGCGTTCCGCATGATCGAGGCGTGCGAGCCGCTGACGCCGAGGTACGCGGGCCGAAGGTCCAGGTGGGCGTCGATCTGCAGCACGCCGAACGAGCCCGCGCCGCCCGCGGCTTCCAACGCGCCCAAGGAGACCGAGTGCTCGCCGCCCACGACGCCGGGGATCTTGCCCGCTTCGAGCGCCCGTGCGCACCGCTCGAGCACGTAACGCCGCACCGTCTCGCAGGCCTCGCCGATGCGATGGATGGAGTCCGCCACGCCGGAGCGATCTTCAAACTCGCCGATCTCGTACACCCGGTCGGCGTCTGGCGAGACGGCCTCTGAACGCTCGAGCAGCGCCCGCGGAATCGGCTCCATGTGCAGCCCGTGGCGCCAGACCGGACCGAATCGTGCGTCGTGGAGATCGAGCTGCTCGCTCGTCCGATGAATCGCCGCGGGTCCGTAGCGGCTGCCGCGTCGGAAGCTCGAGGTGGCGTCGAACGGTGCCGGGATGAGCACAATCGACGCGTCGGCGGGCGCCTCGGGTAGCCCGAAGATGTTGGGGCCCTCCGGTGGATCGATCGGCTCGTGCATACCGCCAGCGTACGTGGAGCTCGGTTGAGCCCGCTGCGGCTGGCGGCTAGCTTGGTCGACTTGCACCCCCATTGGGCTCTACGCCACCGGAGATCACCTCGATGTCTGACGCTTCACCGAACGCCGCGGAGACGCCCAAGGGTGGCGTGCTCGGCCTCATCGAGACGATCGGCAACAAGCTGCCCGATCCCGCGATCCTGTTTGTCATCGGCATGGCGATCGTCATGCTTGCGAGCACCGTCGCCTCCGTCACCAACTGGCAGGTGCAGCCCAAGAAGCTCGTTGTCGTCACCGAGATGGTGGACGGCATCGAGCAGCCGGTGCTCAAAGAAGACGGGCGGCCCGAGACACAGCTCGTTGATGACTCCGAGGTGAACGGCGGCAAGCCGTTCGAATCGGTCAACCTGTTCTCGCCGGACGGGCTGTATTGGTGCCTGTCCAGCATGGTGGACAACTTCATCAATTTCCCGCCGCTGGGTGTAGTGCTCGTGGGCATGATCGGCATCGGCGTGGCGGAGCGAACCGGCTTCATTGGCGCCGTGCTCAAGGCGCTGATGCTCGTCGTGCCCAACAACCTGCTCACGCCGGCGATGGTCTTCCTCGGCATCATGTCTTCCCTGGGCACTGACGCGGGATACGTCGTGCTGCCACCGGTGGCGGCGGCGCTGTACAAGTCCGTCGGGCGCTCGCCGCTCGCGGGCG
This sequence comes from Planctomycetota bacterium, assembly GCA_038534175.1. Taxonomy (GTDB): domain Bacteria; phylum Planctomycetota; class Phycisphaerae; order Phycisphaerales; family UBA1924; genus JBCBZM01. Next base: position 4,242 of record JBCAXI010000270.1, read on the forward strand.
TGGCGGCCGTCTTCGCCGGCGTCGCCGCGGGCTTCAACGCCAACCTGCTCATCACCTCGCTCGATCCGCTGCTCAGCGAGCT
>JBCAXI010000271.1:0-4320 GCA_038534175.1 Planctomycetota bacterium
GGGGGTTGCGTTGAAGTCCTGTGCGGCGGTGTCGTAGCCCCATTGCATGAAGGCGCCCTCGGTGAACTTCATGATGTTGCCCTTGTGGACGAGGGTGACGGAGGTTCGGCCGTTGGCGATGGCGTACTGGATGGCGGCCTTGACGAGTCGGTGGGTGCCCTCTTGTGAGATGGGCTTGAGGCCAAGGCCGGCGGTCTCGGGGAAGCGGATCTTCTTGAACCGGTCGGGGAAGGCGTCGTGGAGGAGGCTCTTGAGCTTCTTGTTGTCGTCGGTGTTGTGCTCGAACTCGATGCCGGCGTAGATGTCCTCGGAGTTCTCACGGAAGATGACCATGTCGGTCTTTTCCGGGTGCTTGACGGGGCTGGGGACGCCCTCGAAGTAGCGGACGGGGCGGAGGCAGGTGTAGAGGTCGAGGATCTGTCGGAGGGCGACGTTGAGGGAGCGGATGCCGCCGCCGGTGGGGGTGGTGAGGGGGCCCTTGATGCCGACGAGGTAGGTGCGGAAGTCGTCGAGTGTGGATTGGGGGAGCCACTCGCCGGTGGCGTCCTTGGCTTTTTGGCCGGCGAGGACCTCGTGCCAGTGAATCTTGCGGTCTGAGCCGTAGGCCTTGGTGACGGCGGCGTCGAAGACCTTGACGGAGGCGTTCCAGATGTCTGGGCCGGTGCCGTCGCCCTCGATGAAGGGGATGATGGGGTCGTTGGGGACGTTGAGGCCGGCGTTGGTTTTGGTGATGGGGGTGGGCATCTCATGTTCTCCGTTGCAACCCGAACAGGGTAGGCGATGGATGCGGTTGGATGGGCGCGGGATGGGTTCGCCGGGTTGCTGGCGGCGCGTTGCGCGTGGCGGGTCGCACTTTTTGGAGATTCCGGTTCGGGCCGCACGCGTCGTCCGCGTCTCTGGAGACCTTGATGGTCGAGATCGGCCGGCCGTGTGGGTCGGCGTCGCGCTCAAGGTCAGCAAGACAGGAGGCGCGCATGACGCGGCGATTCCATTGTTTGATGGCGGGTTTGGCGGTTGGCCTTGGCGGCGCATTGGCGTCGGCCGAGGCGCCGACGTGCGGGGGCATCCCCGCGACGGTGTACGTCGACGAGAGCGGCCGAGTGGTGGGGGGCATCCTCGACGGCTCGATGTACATGGGGATGCTGCTGGGCACGGAGGGTGACGACGTCATCGTTGGCACGGACGGAGATGACCTCATCATCGGATACGAGGGTGACGACATCATCTGCGGCGGCGAGGGGCGCGATCGCCTCTGGGGGCACGCGGGAGATGACCACATCGATGGCGGGCGCGGCGTGGATTACATCCACGCGGGCTTCGGCTGTGACGGGTGCGAGGGTGAGGAGGAGCTGTGCTGCGAGGAGCCGTTCGCTCCAACCACGCCGGCGCAGGTGGTCGGCGGCGAGCTGTACACGAACGCGGGCGACACTCGGTTCGGTCGTTTCGAGCGCGCCGATGGGCAGGTGCTGGAGGTCTTTGGAACGAAAGACGCGTTCGGCCTTGCCGAACAGGTCACGCAATTCTGGCTGACCGATCAAGCCGGAGACACCACGCGCGTCATGCTCGATGGGGCGGGCAGGCCGGCCGCGTTCGTTTCGGAAGAGGGGGCGTGGTTGTCCTTCGATTGGGCCAACGACCCGGTGGTGTTGATTAACGGCGTGTCGCCGAACGGTGAGGTGCAGGTCACGCTCTCCTACAACACTGAGACAGGCGACGTGGGTGGTCGGCAGGCGTCCTTCGCGGGGCCGCCGGTGGCGGCGCAGCCTCAGAATCTGTCCCCGCGCGGGGGTGTCGCTACGCGGTTCCTCGCCGCCCCGAGCAACCGCCGGGCGGAAGATGTGCTGTCAACTTCGCACAGCCTCGGCCCCGACTCCGGAGGCGGCGGCACATCTTCGTCGACGTCTGCTTCGAGCCTGCCCGCAGACCAGATCCAAGTGACGTTCGAGCGATGTGGGTCACCGATCACGGATGGTGAAGTCGTTGTGAAGATCCGTCGAGACGACGGCATGACCGCAAGTTATCCCGCGACAGCGTTGCCCGGAACGGGCGTCTACACAGCATCGGTACCCACGGATCCCGAGGATGTCACCGACTTCGGCGAGTACTGCAGCAGCGTGTTTTCCACGATCGGGATCTCGTGCAACTACTTCGACAACGCCCCGCCATCCGCGGACGTCGCCATCTGCGCACAGATCGCCGCCGCGATCGATCTGTCGATCTTCGGGCCGACGGGCGAGGGCGTGCCGATCTTTGCTCTGTGTGAGGCCGGCATGCTCGCGGGTCGGTTGTACTGCGCGACGCTCGGGCAGAGCCCGCCCGGAGGTGGGCCATCGGTTGCCGATGGGATCTGCGCGGTGATCGAGGCGGGGATCAACTTCATCGCGGAAGATGATGTCACGGTCTTCGCCGAGGGCTTTGCGCCGGGTGTCGGGTTCGTGACCTCTTCGTTCATGACAGCGCCTGGAACCGGGCCGTTCCCCGACTTTGATCTTCAATTTTCCGAATCGCCCAGCATCACGTCGTTCACAACGTCGCCCTCCGACCCGGCTCCGGGCCAGAGCTATGTCGCCCGCGCCGTGGTCGTGTGCCTCCCGCCGAACACGTTCGTCCGGATGACGATCGTCGGAACCGACGGGTACACCGACAGCCGCACCTGCGTGCTCGGAGGCGGGCTCGACGTCTGCAACCTGAGCGTGCCTGGCGCCGCAGCGGGTGTGCGGGACACCATCACAGTTGAGGCCCTGATCGACGATGGACCGCGACGGACGATCGCCATCGTGTTTTGATCGGCCGGCTCGATTCTGGTTTCAAGGCACTTGAACGCGGGCCGGCCCAACCGGGTCGCCCCGCGGTTGTATGGGGGCACGCCGCTCCGCTACGCTGCTCCGATTGGTGGGCGGCCTGGAGCGGTGTGATGTTGTGTGTGTGGAAGCGGTGCGCCGCGATTGTGGTTGCGGTCGGCGTGGGCTCGGTCGCGGCCGCCCAGTCGAGTCCGACGGCCTTCCAGGGGGCGTCGATCATCCCGATCGATGGCGCGGAGATCCGTGACGGGTACCTGCTGGTGCACGAGGGGAAGATCGTCGGCGTAGGCGGCGGCGAGGCTCCCGCGCGGCATGACGGCGCCGAGGTCAACGTCGTAGACGCGAGCGGCAAGGTGATCATGCCGGGCATCGTCTGCACGCACAGCCACATCGGTGGCATCGGCGGCGCGGATGGCTCGGGTCCGATCCAGCCCGGTGTGCGGGTGTACGAGTCGGTGAATGTGCGTTCGAGCGGTTTCAAGCGCGCGCTCGCGGGCGGGCTGACAAGCGTCAACATCATGCCGGGCTCCGGGCATCTCTTGAGCGGGCAGACGGTCTACGTGAAGCTGCGGTTCGACGTCGGCGACGACCAGCCGGACGTCAAGAGCATCGATGATCTGGCGTACCAGTTCAAGGATGGCTCGCCGATGGGTGGGCTGAAGATGGCGAACGGCACGAACAGCCAGCGCGACAACGGGAAGTTCCCGGGCACGCGCGGCAGATCGGCGTTCCTCGTGCGTCAGCAGTTCATCAAGGCGCAGGAGTACGCGAAGAAGATTGAGAAGGCCGGCGACGATGAGAGCAAGCTGCCGGCGCGCGACCTGCACCTCGAGGCGCTCGTCGATGTGATGAGCGGGCGGCGCATCGTGCACCACCACACGCACCGGCACGACGACATCCTGACCGTGCTGCGGCTGGCGAAGGAGTTTGGGTTCCGCGTGGTGCTGCACCATGTTTCGGACGGTCACCTGGTGGCCGACGAGATCGCCGAGGCGGGGGCGTGGGTGTCAGCGATTCTGGTCGACTCACCCGGCGGCAAGCACGAGGCGGTCGGGCTGCGGTTCGACACGCCGGCGAAGCTGGAGCAGGCGGGCGTGCGCACGGTCGTGCACACGGACGACTGGATCACCGACTCGCGGATCTTCATGCGGATGGCCGCGTTCGCGATTCGCGGCGGGATGTCGCGCCAGGGCGCGCTCGAGGCGCTCACACTGGCGGGCGCCGAGATGCTGGATCTGAGCGATCGCATCGGCTCGCTCACACCAGACAAGGACGCGGACTTCATCGTCTTGAGTGGTGATCCGTTCAGTGTGTACACGGTGTGCGAGCAGACGTACGTCGAGGGCGAGCTGGCGTACGACCGTTCCAACGAAGAGGATCGTTTGTACGCGGTGGGCGGATACGGGGCGGCGCACGATGTGGAGCCGTACTTCTGTTGCTACGACGCGGAAATGAAGGCGATGGCCGGCCAAGGCGGCCTGGGATCTTCGCGGATGGGATTCAAAATGCGCGGCGTGGC
>JBCAXI010000272.1:0-4300 GCA_038534175.1 Planctomycetota bacterium
CCCAACCTGGACGGGGCCGACAACTTCGCCACGTCATCCACAGATACCACGCTAGGGGGTGGCGTCATGCTGTGCCCCAACCACCCGGAGGGCAAGCGCTCGTACACGATGAACAGGTACGCGAGCGCACACATGGACTACGAGCCTAGCACAAACACGCATGCTAAGCCCACCAATTCGTTCGGCCAGCAGTTCCGCCAGTTCGTGGATTACGGCTCCAGCATGCTGCTGATCTCCGAGGCCTGGGCCAAGCAGGATCGAGAGAATCTACGCACCGGCGAGATCGGTTTCTTCACGCTCGCGACGATCGGACAATGGGGATTGCCGGGCGAGAAGTTCGGCGCGGGTAATGGCGTGAGCGACCAAGCTCTGAACGCCCCTGGCGGCGGCGCCCTCGGTGGCGGCATCATCGCGCCCGAGTGGGCCGGCGCCACCAAGGCCACCGCCTGGGTCCCCTACTACCGCCATCCCCGTCGCACGACCAACACCGTCGACATCGAGGGCGGCGTGAACATCGGCAAGGTGGACGGCAGCGTCGAGATCCACAAGGCCAACGAGCTCATCGACACCGCCACCGAGAAGAGCACGTACAAGGTCCTCTGGTCGCCCATCGATCGACAGCTCGAGCGTGACTGAGCCCGGCCGATGCTCCCGGCTCCGGTTTGTTGCCTGCCTCGCCCTCGCCGCGCTATCGCTGTCGACGTGTGCCGAGGACAAGAACGGACGGACCACCACCATCGAGCTGTGGACGCTGGCACTGAGTCCCACGTTCGACGACTTCATTACCTCACGGATTCGTTCGTATGAATCGGCTCGGGCCGAGGACGGCGAGACCGTTCGAGTGGAGTGGGTCGATGTGCCGTTCGACGCGCTCGATCGCAAGCTCATCGCCGCGGCCGCCGCCAATCGCGCGCCGGATGTCGTCAACTTCTCCGACATGACGTTCGCCCGGTTCGTCTCACTCGGGGCGCTGATCGATCTTCGTCCTTACTTGCCAGAGGAGACGATCCAGCAGTATCTGCCCGGCGCGCGCTCGATCGCCGAGATCGACGGGCAACTTCTCGCGGTTCCGTGGTACCTCACCACGCAGACGCTGATCGCCAACGAACGCTTGCTCGGCGATGGCGGGCTCGAGGCCGACGACATCGCCGGGACGTGGGACGACCTGCGCGCACGAGCCGTCGCGTTCCACGAGCGGACGGGTGTTCACCTGTTCTCCCTGCCGATGGGGCGTGAGACGGTGCTGCTGAGCGCGATGCTCGCCGAGGGCGTAGCGCCGTTTGCCGAGCGCGACGGTCGGCTCGTCGCGAGCTTCGACACGCCGAAGGTGGTTGGCTTCCTTGAGGAATGGGTGCGGCTGTTTCGCGCTGGCGGCGTGCCGCGCGAGGCGGCGACCGGCGGGTTCGCCCACCTCATCGATCTCTATCAGCGACGATCGATCGCGGCGATGAACACCAGCCCGAACTTTCTTCGGAGGATCCGCGATGAGGCGCCGAGCGTGTTCGACGAGACCGTGGTCGCGCCCGCGGTGACCGGCCGCCTAAGGCGATCGCACATCGCGACCATGGTGCTCGGCGTGACGTCGCAATCGGAGCACCCCGAGGAGGCGGCCCGACTCACCGCCTGGATGACGAGCCCGGACAATCAACTCGCGTTCGCGCGGCTGGTGAACATTCTCCCTAGCACACCTGAGAGCCTGCAGCACGAGCACTTCGACCCGCCAACCTCTAAGGCCGAGGACGAGGCGGCCAATCGCATCGCAGCATCGCGTGCGTTGGCAGCGCACTCACTGCGGTCGGCGGTCGCATTTACTCCGGCGCTGGCGACGTGGCCGGATCTTCGACGAGCCTTTGAGGATCGATTCACCCGCCTGCTGCTCGATGACAACGACAGCGTGACGCGTGCCGCCGCGGATATCCAGCGCTCGTGGGCGTCGACGCTCGCGGCCGCCGCGCCGGCCGACCTTTCCGCTATTCCCCGACCCCTTCCCGCCTCGCTCGAGGCGCCAACCAGGGAATAGGCTCGCGTACCCATGCCTCGTCGCCTCGACCATCACCCGCTCACTCCCTTCGCCTTTCTCGCGCCCGCTCTGGCGATCCTCGGCGTGTTTTGGCTGCTCGCGCTCGCGCAGGTCTTCTACTACTCGTTCACGAACTACACGCCGTTTCAGACGCCGGAGTTCAAGGGGTTCGAGAACTACGAACGGCTGCTCTCTTCTCGCGCGTTCTGGGTGTGTCTTGGCAACGCCGCGGCGTACCTGTTGGTCACGCCCGTGCTCATCGTGCTCAGCATGCAGGCCGCCTTTGTGGTGCGTGCGAGGCTGCGCTGCGCGCCGGGGCTGCGGGTCCTTCTGTTTCTCCCGGTTGTCACGCCGACGATCGTGGCGGCCGTCGCGTGGCGGGTGCTCTACAACGAGGACGCGGGCCTGCTCAACTCGACCCTCGCCGCGCTGGGGCTGCCAGAGATCCGATGGCTCACCGAGCGTCCCTGGACGCTGGTCTCCGCGATGCTGGTCACGCTGTGGAAGGGCTTCGGATTCTACATGATGGTGTTCCTCGCGGCGCTCATCGCGGTGCCCCGCGAGCTCGAGGAGGCGGCCTCCCTTGATGGCGCCGGTCGCTTGGGAGTGCTCCGCCATGTGGTGCTGCCGTCGATCTGGCCCGTCATCGCGCTGGTCTCGATCATCTCGTCGATCGCGGCGTTGAAGGTGTTCGACGAGCTGTTTGTGACCATCCGTGGCGCACCGATCGAGCACCAGACCGTCGTGCCGCTCGTGTATCAGACCGCGTTTGAGCGGGGCGAGTACGGGCTGGCCTGCGCGATCGGCATCACCCTGTTCGCGGTCATTCTGGGTTTCAGCCTGCTCAATCTGCGCCTTAGCAGGAGCGACGCGGGAGCGCCAAGATGAATCGGCGCCCCGCGTGGCTCGCGATCTGGCTCGGGCTATGCGCCATCGCGCTAGCGGTGCTGGCGATCGGGCCGGCCCTGTGGCTCTTGCTCATCGCGCTGCAGCCGGCCGAGGCGGACATGAACGATCCCTTCGCCGGCCTCACGCTGCGAAACTTCATCGGCGCGTTCAGCGAGGGGCGCGGCCTCGCCGAGCCGCTCGTCAACAGCGTGTTGGTCACGCTGTTCCGGGCGGGGCTCAACGTGCTCCTCGCCGCGTTGGCGGCGTACCCGCTCTCGCGCATGCGCTTTCGCGGTCGCGACACCCTGTTCGTGCTGATCCTCGCAACGATGATGATCCCCGAGCAGGTCATCGTCGTGCCCATGTTCCGCATCGTCGTCTCGATGGGCCTCTACGACACGCTCACGGCGGTCGTGCTGCCCTTCGGCGTCTCGGCGTTTGGCATCTATCTATGCCGCCAGGCGTTCGTCGCAATCCCGTGGGAGATGGAAGAGGCCGCACGCATCGACGGGGCCAACGCGCTGCAGACCTGGTGGCACGTGATCGTGCCGCTGGCGGCGCCGACGCTCGCGACGCTCGCGTTGTTCAGTGTGATCGCGGCGTGGTCCGATCTGCTCTGGCCGCTGGTGGTGTTGCAGAGCGAGCACAAGCACACGCTGCCGGTCGCGATCAATGAGCTGCTGGGTCGGTTCGCGACGAACATCCGCTACGCCTACGCCGCCTCGGTGCTATCGCTCATCCCGATCATCACGCTGTTCATCGCCTCGCAGCGATTCTTGAAAGCTGGGCTGTTCGCCGGAGCCGTGAAAGGATGAGCGTGCGCACGCTTCGGACACCGATCGCGATCGTGGGCGGGGGCACGGGCGGCGTGGCCGCGGCGATCTCGTGTGCGCGTGATGGCGTTCGCTGCGTGCTGATCGAGCCATGCCCGTGGATCGGTGGGCAGCTCACCAGCCAGGCCGTGCCTCCCGACGAGCACCAATGGATCGAGTCGTTCGGCTGCACCGCGTCGTACCGCGCGTTTCGCGATCGGGTCCGCGCGGCATACCGCAATGGCGAGTCCCTCACGCACGCCGCGGCGGGCGAGCGGCACCTGAACCCCGGAGGCGGCTGGGTCAGCCGCCTCTGCGTGGAGCCACGAATCGCTCACGCGGTGGTACGCGAGATGCTCACGACCGCGATCGACTCAGGCGCCGTCACACTTTTGCAGCCGTTCGAGTGGCACGTTGCCGAGACCGATGCCGACCGCGTCAGCCGGCTGCGCGTCCGATCGCGCGACGATGGCGCCGAGATCGACATCGAGGCGAAGTACTTTCTCGACGCGACCGAGCTTGGTGACCTGCTTGATCTGGCGGATGTCGAGCACCGGTCCGAGCGTCGGCGCCGAACCGG